>NZ_AUTN01000072.1:0-46430 GCF_000497955.1 Pseudoalteromonas sp. TAE56 | reverse complement strand
TTTTTATTTAGAACAACTAGATACAAAAATTTTTGCCTAGTTCTAGCGTAATTTTCTTAACGTTAAATAGACCCCGTATATAAGCAGATTGGTATTATTATCGAGATAGTATTAAACCAATACCTTTATTTTTTAACCTTACCCTTAAGAACATAAATTTCACCATCGAAACTGCCTTGTATCGTCAGTCCTTGGCTTGCCAACTCTTGTAAATATTCGATATGGTCATTAGTGATATGCTGGCCTGGTACCAAAAGCGGAATGCCCGGTGGGTATGGAGTAACTAAACCTGCACAAATGCGGTTGTTGCTTTTACTGATAGGTATAGATTCGCGGTCGCCATAAAAAGCATCGCTTGGAATACATGCCAAGTCTATGGCTGGTAAGTTTTCAGGTAAGCGAGCTCTGCGCGTCGATTTCGACAATTTTACTTTACCGCTATCTAGCTTTTTCAATGCATTGTACAAACGAATTATCTTCGAACGCGTGCCACCAAGCGTGAGTAAAACCAAGATGGTGCTGTGTGTGTATTTTTCTATCTCCAGCCCAATTTCATCCAGTAGATATTTATGAATATCTTTTAATGAGTAAGGTAGCTCACTAATATCAATAAGGATTTTTAATGGATCGTGACCCATGTTATCACCACTAAAATGCGGGAATATTTCCATAAAGTCTTGCTTAGCTAATACTTTAATTTGCTTAAGCGAGGCCATCTGTTGTTTAAACTCTTCAACATGATTTAGCAGCGCATTGAGCAGCTTATAACCTTCCATCTCTAATTGCTTTTGGCACACGTCAAGCGATGCAATAAGCTGATATTTAGGCGATGTACTAGCGTAGATACTATAAATCTCTCGAAAGAAATCAGCATCAAAATCGGGGTCGTTAATATGAATATAAGACGCTTGAGAAAACGCCGATACTACTTTATGCGCCGAATGTGTGATGTAGTCAGCCCCAGCATGTATTGCAGAATAATGACGAAAGCTAGGATGAAACAAAGAGTATGCAAACCAGGCTTCATCTATAAACACCTTGATACCATATTGATGAGCATAATCTACGACTTGTTTCAGGTCGCTAAGTAGGCCATCGTAGGTACAACCGGTAAGCACTAGTAATTTAGCATCAGTATTATTTTCAATTGCTAATTTGATGTCGGCCAACGACGGTGGCGCGAAAATGCCATATTTTGGATTTAAAATACTCGCCAAATAAATGGGGTAACTAGCTGATTGCAAGATGCCATAGTGTACTGACTTGTGGCAATTACGGTCGACAATTACTTTATCTCCCTTGCGCAGGAGTGTCTGCAAAATGATCTTATTTGAGGTAGATGAACCATTTGTAACAAAGTAGGTGTGCTTAACTTCAAACGTCGCCGCTGCTGACTCTTGAGCGCGACCAATGGTATTAGTGCTGTCTGACAATGAACCTAGTGAGTCTACCGAAACTGACAGGTCGCCAACAAATACATTGCGGCCGTAAAACTGATAAAAATCTTTGATGTAAGGTGAGTTTCTAAAGCTAGAACCCCCACTATGACCCGGTGTATGCCAAGAGTCATTTGCTTCACCGACGTAACGGCGATAAGCCGTCCAAAATGGCGTTTCTGAGCGGTCGTCAAAATCGTTAATCATATAACCTAAAATAGCTTCTGGGTCAGAAATCACTTCATCTTTAAAAAAGAATGATTCGATTTCTTCTGATTCGTTAACGATCTCCAGCCCTTTAGTGTCGTCGCCAATAACATAAACCGGTAACTCAAGACGAATTGTCTTTAAATCCTCGATAAAGCGGCTATACATCCGCTCACCCACTTTATTATGCATATCCCAACTGAGAACCACAGCTTGAATATCACCATCTTCCTCTACATGTTCCAACGCGCGTTTAAGCTCAAGGCATTCAATAATATCGATATGAATATCATCTCGCTCAAAGTTAGGAATGGTCTTTGATAGATTCGTTGAAAGCCCTTGTAAGGTGGCTGGGTCTTGTTCAATTATCAAGATACGAAGTAGAGGTAACATAGAGGGTTTCGCAATATAATTTTATAATGCTCACTAGCATAACCAAAGGAGTGAGACTTGTGAAATTAATACTTTGATAATGTTCTATTAATAGTCACAATCTCCGGGTTATCTAAATTAAATTACAAAAATATTGTTAGGCCTTGGGTTAAAAACACGACTCAATTTATTGTTAGTGAGCGTTTAGTTAATGTGGCGCAATTTATTAATAATATAGAATCGACTAGCAGCTAAACGATTAGCTATCTTATCACTAGAGTTCGAATAGAAGTGTGCTAGCCAAGGCTTAACCTGTTAGTTATCAAATACGATAACTTGATTTTTACCAGCACTTTTAGCTTGATATAACAGTTTATCTGCGTTTTCATATAATTTTTCAAACTTACAGTGTTTTGTATCGCCTTTATCTACACCAGCACTAATTGTAACTCTTTGCAATTCAGGTGATATATCAGTTAAATTAAGACTCGCAATTGCCTCTACAAGNCGTTGTGAAATCATTTTTACAATTTCAACATCATGGCTAGGAAAGAAAACTACAAACTCTTCTCCGCCATATCGCCCTACAATATCTTTCTCTCTAGTTTGAAATTTTAGAGCATGGGCTACTCTTTGAAGGACTTTGTCACCAGCATTATGTCCAAATTGATCATTGATGAGTTTAAAGTTATCTATATCTGCAATTAGTAAAAAGCCGCTTTGTTTATCTAAGCGTGAAACTTGTTCATGGAAGCCTCTCCTATTTAATACTTTTGTCAGAGGGTCGATTAACGATTCATTAGTGATGGTTATATTTAGTCGTTTTAATCTTTTAATATGTCGAAATGAGAAAAGTAAAATTAGAATGAAAAGGCTAAGATTAATGAACAGAATTATATTTAACCTAATATGATCAGCCGCTTTGTTTTGCCAATCTATTTCGCTTGGAAATGCAAAGCTACTGAATAAAGAAAGGCTAATTAGTGCTAAATTTAAAATATACATTTTTTGATAAAGTAGAAACATAAATTAGGCAACTTATAAATGAATGTAATAATAGACCTTGAATACCAATACTTAAATAGGGCCCAATCATCTTTGCATCAGATACATCTAGCAAAACACCCCATGATACAACCAGGTATAAAAATCCAATTAAGAGTAGAGATAAAGATATCGTTTCAGGCTTCAACTTAGTTACATACGTTGAAAATAAAATTATAAGAAGTAATGAGCTTATCGAAGATAAAACAGTCATCGGCTCAAACCAAAAACTTGGGGCCTCAATAAAAGAATGATTTTCATTAGCTTCCCAAAACTCAGGAAAGGTCAAAACCTGTAAAAGATCGACATTTGAAAATATGATCAAAAGTTCTTCAAATGTTACTCCCGCAACAGACTCGTTAAAAGCAATAAAGGTGATAAAGCCATTTGAAAGCCAGATACAGAAGGCTGAAGTAAGTGCTAAAAGCAAATTGTATAATTGAGTTTTACCACTATAGCTTTTCAACTCGTTATTCCGTTTTATCTTTAAACTCACACAAGTCTTCAATAATACAGCTGCCACACTTAGGTTTACGCGCTACGCAGGTGTAACGCCCGTGCAGTATTAGCCAATGATGCACGTCTACTTTAAATTCAGCAGGTACAACCTTTTCAAGCTTTTGTTCAACAGCAACTACGTCTTTACCCATGGCAAGCTTGGTACGGTTAGATACACGAAATATATGTGTATCCACGGCTATTACAGGCCAGCAAAAGGATAATAATAGTAGATACTTATATTGTATTGATTTACACTGTATATAACAACAGAGGTGAATCAAAAACATGAATAAGCATACTACTTTAAAACCATTACTCTATAGTTATATACGCTTTTCTACAATCGAACAGGCTAAGGGGCAGTCTTTAAATCGGCAGCTTAGTTTTGCTAAAGAGGTTGCTAAGGAAAAAGGGCTTGAGCTTGATGACTCATTATCAATGCGTGATATGGGGTTAAGTGCGTTTCATAAAACCAATATTACCCGGGGCGCTTTGGGTATATTTTTAGCGGCGGTAGAGCAGGGTAAGGTACCGGCGGGTTCTATTTTAGTGCTTGAAAGTTTGGACCGCATTTCTCGTGCTGCGCCGCTTGAAAGTCAGGGCATTATTGCACAAATTATTAATGCTGATATTACGGTGATCACGGCGGCTGACCGTAAAGAGTATAATAAAGAAACCATTAAAAAGAATCCGATGGATTTGGTTTATATTATCCTGGTGTTGATACGGGCCAATGAGGAAAGTGAAACTAAATCTCTGCGGGTTCGTTCTGCGTTGACTAAGCAATGTGATGATTGGTTAGCCGGCAAACGTGGTTTTAGGGTTAAGTGTGGTAAGCCGCCTAGCTGGGTAGTGTGGAATGATGATAAAAAGTTATTCGACTTCGATCCGCACAATAAAGCTATTATGCTGCGTAAGCTTGAATTATTTAAAAAAGGGCACGGCGGTATAAAAATAGCTGAGCTTATTAATGCAGAGTTTGGTGCGGGTACTGTTCACCACACTGGGGCTAATGTTTATAAAGAGGTAAAGCGCCGTTCGTTAATTGGTGAGCTGAATGTAAAAGTAGGCGATGCTGATTACGTTCTTGAAGGTTATTACCCGCCATTAATGAGTAAAGTTGAGTTTGATTTTTTAGTCGCAGATTCATCTAAACGAGGTGCTACGAAACACACACAAAAGTTTGTGGGGATTTTATCGGGCGTTGGTGTATTTAAATGTGGTTGTTGTGGTAAATCGGTCGGTTCGCATGTTGTTTATCGTAAAAAGTGTATTGATGAAGTAAAAAGTAGCCATAAGCGCTATGGTTGTGTTGAAGCTAGGCGCAATAATAACTGTACAATGAGTTCTACAGTGCAAATTGAAATGGTTGAAAGTGCTGTTGTTAAGTTTTGCCAGGATAAAGTAAACCTGCAACGTATATTGCTAGGGGGCAGCGACCGCGAATTAATTAATACTGAAGAATCAGCACTGGTTGCGCAGCTTGAAAAAATTAATGACGATATAAACTCACTTACAGAAACGCTTTTAATACTTGAGGGCACGCCACCACAGGCGATAGCTAATAAAATATCAGCCCTTGAAACACAAGCGCGTGACATTCAAACCCAAATAGATACCAGTAAAAACAAGCTTGCTAAAATTGACCACTCTTTTCGTGATGAAGTAACAGACCGCTGGTTATCGCTTACTAAAAACCTTGTAAAACTTTCCAATGACGAACGTTTAGCTATTCGCCAGCTAGTTAAAGATACTTTTAAAAGCATCAGTTTACAGCTAAATACATTTAGCGGCGATAAAGGTGGCCTCAATAATGTTTTTGAGCACCTATTAGGTGCCTCAAATGCTGACTACTTTGAGCTTTTACTGGAATTTCATAATGATAAGAAGCGTTTGTTGCGTCTGCATAAACATACTGGTGAGCTAGTTAGTGGTTATGACTTTTGACGTAATTACGAAGTGGCCTGACGCAAGTTTACCCTTGCAACAGGCCATATTCAATATTATTTAGTTGAAGGGCTTAGTTATTTAGGTTCTTTAAAATAATTAGGATCAATACTTGTAAACCTGGCACAAAAGGTTTTAATAATATGATCTAGCATTGCTTCAAAGACCATTAACTCAACAACCATACCTGACTGAATAATCTTACCTTTATTGGTTATTATCGCTAGCGCATATCCTTTTTGCATTTGCAGTCCATTATTATTAGAAGAAATAATTTGCATAGAAACCTTTAAGTTATTAATAAAAGAATTGGTTAGCTTGAAGGCTTAATTAATCAAACTAACAGTACTATGATAACTATTTTCAAAATTTTTCAAAATTTAGGGATGTTTTGGATATTTTTCTGAATCCCTCCGCTAAATGGGGAGTTAGATTGCATCTTGATTAAAATTCAGAGAAAAACACAAAAAATTTTTTAGATAAATAGAGAATTAAGTAATGTGTTTTGTATATTTATCAGGAAATTATTGAAGTTGGTTTATTAATTGTTCAATACTTATTACTGATAGGTAGGCTCAAGTTACTCTTCACGCTGAATTGTCTAAGCACTTAAAATATAGGTTTACTTTCTGGACTTTTTAATAACCACGACTAAAACTATTGTTAATACGGTCGCAGGTAATAACCAAATATATTCCGCCATATTATTCATCCTCAAGGTTGTACAGTGATATTCCAACATTAATGATTTTTATTATTTTTGCAAATTAAACCAACAAAACGCAATTCTTCACTTTTACCCATTGCATGGCCCTAGTTAATTTCAGGACAATTAACGAGGACAAATCATGAAAAATATTAAATCTCAATTTATTCGCCAATACGTTCGAGCCAGTAGATCTCCGTGGGATGACTGCTCTACAATTTTATTGTTAGCAGATGTAGTTAATGAACAAACATTAGAGTTAAATTTCAATAATTACATCTATTTACATAGAGATAGCGTTGGAAAAATACTTGGCATTAGTATTTCAAATAGTATGTTGGAAAAAAATCCAAGTTTTGAGAATAGGTATTTAGAAGGGCACGACATGACGCTTTTTTTACTTATCTACATAGAGCAAATAACACAGTTTTGTGAGCTGTTCTCTGAAGAGTTCCAGCAAATATTTATGCAAACGCCAACTACATTTTTTGCAGCAACAGAAAGTGATTGGGTCGATATTATCGACAATGCATAACCCCCTAAGCGAACATTTGTTCGCTTTTTTAAAAATATTTTTCGTAAACCGTTTTAAATACCCATGCCTGATTTTATTTACTAATACGTTATCGATTTTGATAACAAAACACACAAGGATAGTGAAAAAATGAAACATACATACGTATCAACATTGGATTTTTTAAATTTATTACACTCATTTAGCCGAGTAATCACCGCTAATGACCACCAGATAAACTTATTAGAATTACGCAGTGATAATGCGAATTTAGATGAGCTGTGGGAGGTTATTGGCCCTGAAATTACAGCGAATAAAACACTAAATGAGTTTGCTATGCGAAAACTTGCTTATGAGCTCATGCACAGCCTAATTAGCCACCCAGTAGAGCGTGTGGAGCTGCCGTGTGACTTCGAGGATGATGTTTATCCCTAGGGTCTAATTGAAAAAATTAACGATTGAAACTGAGGTCATAATGGTTATTTTCAAAATCAAAATAACAGCCTAATCATATCTCCCAAAATATGCCTGAATCATTATTTGCTGATTCGTTGCCCTAACTGCAATAGCGTTTAATAGGGCATTTTACTCAGTTACTGAGTATCAAACCTGGGAGGGGGTCCTGCGCAAATACAGGGTTTCGTTACGATGCCTCAAAAGCGAGGTCATTGTAATCATGTTTGGCAAGGCCATAGGTCAAATGCACAAGGGAGGTAGATTTATGTCTATCTCCCTTTTGCGTATTTCAGTAAGTCAGTTCACTCAGTAGTTTTATTACAAATGATAGTGGCGGGGTAAAAAAATAAAAAATAAAAAATAAAAAAATAATTAATTTATTTTTTAACCGTCAGAAATGAATTAATAAATTTATAAAAGTTGCAAATGTGCCTGTATTTTTATTTTTTCTATTTTAATACTTTTAGAGGGGGTTATCTTATTGAAATTAAATAAAATATTTACTGTTTTGGTGGGCAATTTATATGTTTATTGTGGCATTTTATACGAAATGAGTAGGCAATTTATACGGTTTAGGGGGCCATTTTCACTGTAAATAAATAAAACTTTTTTTACCAAAAAACTTACCGAAATTTCTTTTATTCGTTGAGCCGCGGTTAGCATAACAGCATAAACTAGAAATGAGGTAGAGAAATGAGTAGTAAAAATTCTCCAAGAATTGTTTTCGGCAATAAGCTGTTACATGCGGGTTATTCGCTCGATATTAATGAGCAGCGATTAATAAATCTCGCGCTGTCTAAAGTAAACTCCAAAAAGTCTAACCCAGGAAAAATTCTGATTTATCCAACGGAATATGCCAAGTGTTTCGGCCTGAGTAAGTACAGCGTTTATGAGCAGCTGAGTTCTGCCGCAGAGTCACTCAGAGATAAATCTGTAAGCATTTTAGACGATAGCGGGCAGTCGCTTTCAATTCCTTGGGTGAGTAGCGCTTCATACGAAAAGGTGAAAAATCAAGGGTCTTTCATTACACTTGAGTTTTCAGAAGAAATCGAGCCGTATATTTTTAATATAGAGAAAAATTTCACAAGGTTATTTTTTCATAACACAGTAAAATTAAACAGCCTAGCATCATTTCGGTTGTATGCACTCCTAAACGAGGTGCGAAATTATAAAAATTACAAACGACAGGGCGCGGTAGTTGTGAATTTTCAGTTGCCAGAGATGAAACAAAAATTATTTTTATCTGAATCATATGGAGCATGGCGCGATTTTAAAAACCGCATCCTGTTACCTGCTATTGAAAAAATTAATGCCCACACAGATGTACGCGTAACGTTTAAGCCTAAAAAAATGGGTAACTGTATTACTGCCATTGAATTTTCCTATTTTACTCAATGCTCTAGTGAAAGTGAAGAGTTTGCTAGGCCAAGACTATCTCGTCGCCCTAAAGTCAATAAGGGGTCGCATGCTGAGGGTGTGTGGGCTCGGGGAAACCTCAATCGATTAGGAAATTATGAGCTATCAAACCAAAACGAAAACCCCGCTTTTAGATTGGCAAAAGCAGATATAAGGCGCTGTATAACGTATGCAAAAATCATTGGTGACGATGAAGCTAAGATTTTTTACTCTAAACAATTGAATAAATAAAATAATCATGATGTCTCAATGTTGATACTACTGCATTACGAGTAAAACATTTTTTCAATTTCAGAGCACAATTTAGTTCGGTATATTATTGAGGCACGCAGCAGCTCAGCATCGCTCTCACTGAGAAGTGGTGCTCGTGTCTTCTTGTCAAAACGTTGCGGCATTTCCTCAAATAGTTGTTCGTGGAGTCGTTTAATGTCATCAAAAATTTTGACCGATTGAGAGAATAAAAAAATCTTACTGTAATCGTTTTTTTTTAACGAGGCCAAATATTTTAGTAAAATGACCTGTCGTGCCGTTTTATTTTTAAATGAATGCTCAATTTCAACTGCTGCAACAGAGCCATCTAGGAGTCGCACAGCACCATCCACAGTTCGTGCATCAGATAGGTTATTAATACGTTTAAATTCAGGCTCGGTAATGAATCCACTCCACATTGGGGCGTACGTTTCATCACTGTGATAATTATGTATACCGCGCAACATTACAAATGCGTTTATAAGGTTGTGTGCTACATTATTTTGGTTGAACTGCAGAGCAGGGTTTTTATTACTCCTAAAATACACGTCGATGCCCATTAACTCCTCGGCAAATTTGGCAGCAGTATAGGTAGGCACATAGACGCGACCATCTGGACTGCGGTGTGTTTTTACTACACGCAGTAAACCATCTTTTTCTAGCCTGTTTAGGTGTTCCAACGCGAGGCGATGATTAATGCCGTAGAGCCAACGCACAATGCCTGGTGTAACAATAGAAAACCGAATTGCAATAAGCACCGAGACCTTGGTTCTGTTAACCCCTTTTTGGTGGTTATTTTCGCCTAGATAATACCGCATATTAATATCAAAATAGCGAGGGTAGTGAGTATGAAGCGGGTTTTTCGTTTCTAAATCTTTTGATGGTTGCTGAGTCAATTCAAAAATCCTTTTGGTGAGTTAATTATTAAAATTAACTAGCACCGCAACACAAAAATTATCATCATTTTATAATTATATTGCCGTTTTTCATTCCGAGATGCTCTGGCAGCATGTACGGAATGATTGTCGCGATAATTATCGCAACAAAAGCCGCTTTCAGCGGATGGCCTCGTCGCTTCGCTACTCAACCATAGGTCTAAAACGCCCGTCAGCTCTGGTGTTGCTCCGCAACGAGCTGGCTCAACGCGCTATCGCGCTAGCGTTTTATACCCAGCGCGAATGCACCGAGCTACGCTCTGTACTGACCGCCATACTGCCGCTTCAGACAATGCGATGGGTGCCCCATTATCCGCATTTTTCTTCGCTTTTATTTTCTGACGAAAATTATGGTTCGATATCAATTTGTGCCAAATTTTAATCGAATTTCGCTGATGCGAAACACTATCGCGGTCAGTACAGACCAGCTGTACATTCGCGCTTTCTCCATGTGTCTACGGCTTCGCCTACACCACATTACGCGCTTGTTGGCCTCATTCTGAGGCGCTATTTTGCAGTTTTTCGTGCCGAAAAATGCGATCTAAAAACCTGTCTTGCAGACAAAAGCCGCCTTCAAATTAAACTTATTAATAAACTTTTTAGATAAAGAGGAGAGGGTTTTTACTAAAAAAATTAAGTGAAAATAGAAGAAAAGTGAATGCCTTATTCAAACTGTTTGTTGCTGAGCTGCGCAGTCAAACAAGTTTGTTTTTTATCACGAAATCATTAAATTTGAAAGCATTAATTAATGATTATTAAGGTTTAAAAATGAAAAACGACGCTAATGATATTGCTATTAATCCAACAACAGGACTACCTATCACAAATGCCAGTACTAATATCGTAGATGTTGGTGGCAATGTGGTGGGCCAGCCAGACAGGGTAATGACTGTTTATGAAATTGAAGAGTCGATAGGTGACTCTATAGAACATGATTCTTTTGATGCTTTTGATGACGGTTTTTAATGTCCAAAATTTTAAAGGCTTTTAGCCAATATCGAATAGAAATTACCTATTCGATTATCGCATTTAGTGGCTCAGCTATATTGTGTTTACAGTTCCAATCCACTGAAAACTTCGCTTGGTTTATCGCTCTAAGTTTTTTTTGCACTAGAATGATAACAGGTATCTATAACTACGAATATTATCGAAAAAGTAACACCCCAAGCATGAAGGTCATGCTTAAGCATCTCCTTATTAAATTTGTATAACCCTTGTTTATTTGTCCTAAACGCAAAGCGCTCTGAGTTAATCAGGGTGCTTTTTAGTTTTATATGTATGTAAGTTACTGACCAGCCAGCCTTTAAGCTAGTTAAAATATTTTAATTCGACAAATATCAACGTATAAATTATGAAATATAAGATATCGGGTTTGGGTTTGTGGGTACCATCACTTAAGCTGATTTTGAGTCACAGATTGAGAATAATAACTACAATTTGAAGCAAAGTAGGGCACAAAAATTGATATTTTTTGATTAGAGCTTAACTTTAAATTTAGAGTAAGAGTATTTTCAGTTAGTGCCAGAGTAGGTCGGATAAGCTAAGAGCCATCAGGCGGAGAAAAACACTTTATCAATTATTATTTTATCGAGTGGCTGGAGAGTGCCATAAGCGGACACTCATAACCTTAGTCACTTGTTAAGTGTTCTTTTCTGGGGCGAAGGTAAATATTATATTTTGTACTACTTTCTTGTCTGCTTCACTTAGGTACGAAATATCAAACGGTTCCGAAGATTTAATGGCTTTTAACGCTTCTTTTTCTAGCTCTTTTTGGCCCGTAGAACGCACGATTTTAGAAAACTTTAGATAACCATTATCATCAATATTTATATGCACTTGCACTTTGTGACCGAAACAAGTTTCGCAAACAAATAAATGTGATTCAATTAGGCTCTTATTCTTACTGACCCACTTTGGAACATCAGATTTTTCATTAAAATCTGCAGCCTTTCTAGTTGAAATTTTTTCTCCAGGTAATTCATGCTGAATAGTTGAAGTGCAGCCCACCATGAGCAAAACAAGATAAAGTTTGACTAGATATTTCATAATTTCCTAGAGCATATAGGATGTTTATAGCGAGCGAATCGCACGTTCTTCTACCACAGCGTCGCTCGTTTATCTTAATTACCCACTTGTAACAAACTTCTTAACTATTTGCCAGCACTACCAAAATACAGTAGTTCTGGTTTTTACTTCAGGACAAAAACGAGCGATTCGGTCGTTTTCTTGACTATGCAGGCAATATATATTTTGACGAAATTGAAAAGTAACTGCTAACGACCGCTTATCGCTCTAAGCGGACTAGAAAAATTTCACAAAATTTATTAATTAAATTTATAAATTCTTAAACACTAGGATGATTAAAAATTTATTGCCAAAAGAATTCTGGAATCAAATTTAGATTAGATCTATTTAATAAAATTAGAGGGCTAGTGCTTTTTTAAATCATGCAATTGATAAAAAACTTTAGTCTCGTTGTAACTTCAAGATACCTTAGAGAAGCCAGAGCAAATTGATGGCATTTTAAGTTCAGGCAGAACCAGACTCAACTACTGAATCTGGTTCGTGCTATAAATAAGCTCGTCATCATATTTTTAAATTAAAGCTGTTATTTACCTAACAAACATCCAAATACCGGCAGCTATCATAAATAAGTTTTCTGTTAGAGAGATAAACCCTAGTGGTACGTTACTGTCACCGCCTACACACGCACATTTTAACTCTCGTTTATCTATATAGACTGCTTTTATCACTGAAACAGCACCAACCCCACCTATGAATAATGAAATAGGGGCAATAATATAGGCTGGTAACCCGGCTATCATTCCAATGCCAACAAATGCTTCTAAAAATGGGTAAACATAAGCGTACCTGACTACTTTCATAGCGACTAAGTCATAGGTTATAAATGAATTAGTAAAGCTAAATAAGTCTTGAAGCTTTTGTATTGCTAACACTGCCATTGTTAGGGCTACAAACAGTTCAGCGGTTTGCATTGATAATAAGCTATTATCCGATGCAAAACTAAATGCCACACTAAGCAAAAAACTAACCGAAAAAATCGCAATCACGGGCGTGTAAGTTGTACCTTCTTGGGCTGCTTGTGGCTTATTAAAGTAATCACGTAAATCGTCGTAGCCACCTATACGTTTATTATCAATAAATGCTTGAGGTGTAGTTTCTACACTGTGTTGTTTTTTAAATTCATCTGTTTGCTCTCGAGAAGTTAAAAGCTGATCATCAACTGTATATCCCTCTCGCTCTAGTAGGTCTTTTGATTTTAAACCAAACGGACAAATATGCTCATCTGTTGCCATTCTAAAAAGTTGGGCTGATTTACTCATGCTTTACTCCTTATGTTATGCGGTTTATTTATTTATTTGAATTGAAATCTGGAACAGCTCTTAATTGTGCTTGAGCATTGGTTTGTGCAATGCCGTTTTGCTCTATATCTTTTAGGAGCCATTGCATTTCTTTTATTTCTCGCTCTTGGGCTTCAATTATATTTGTAGCAAGCTTTTGAACGCGTTTATCTTTGATTTTTGCCCTGTCACTGGTGAGTATGGCAATTGAATGATGTGGGATCATCGCCGACATCCATGAGCTATCATCAACAGTCACTTGTGAGCGAACTAAAAATAAACTTCCTGCAAATACGGCAACACTAGCAATGAGTACTGTTATATTTTTCTTTTTATCTTTATACATATTGAGCATGAAAAGTAGCATTATCACTGCCATCGTGGCTCCCATATAAAGCGCCATATAAGTACGAGTTTCACTAAAATAAACATGACTAAGTTGGTAGGTGTTCAAATACATCAATACAAACATGGTTATTGTGGATGTTGCTATCATTAAAAAAAATTTTGAATAGTGTGACATTGTATTGCTCCTTAAAAGTTTTGTATTTTGTTTTTACATGTGAGTAATTTTTACACTATCAAGCTCACAAATCAGTGTTTCCTGTTGTGTAAAATGGGTATTTAATAATTAACTCAAGAATTATGCCGTTAGGCTAAAATTGCTCGCTGGATTTACTTATGTATCTGTAGGTTTCTTCATTTGAGTTGTCAGTGAGTAGTTCAATATTATATTTGTGAAATATACCCTCCATTTCCATTCCGGGAGTGCCAATAGGCATGGCTGGTACACTTAAGCCTGTAATGTGCGGAGCGTGTTGCCCAGATAAAAACTGTTTTATATGTTTAACGGGAACATGACCTTCAAATACAAATCCATCGGCTGACACGGCTGTATGGCATGAGCGCATATTAGGTTTTATTTGATACTGAGATTTAATCGACCCCATGTCATTAACGTTAATTGCTTTTGTTTGAATATTGTTTTCACTCAAATGAGCAATCCACTTATTACAACATCCACAATTTTTACTTTTATAAACGGTAAGCTCAATTTCAGGTTTTTCTGAATTTTCATAGATTATTGATGTTTTATGCTGTTTTTCGATACTCATTGCCGAAAATGACATAGTTAATGATAAAAAAAACGCTGAGGTAATGTAGATTACTCGCATTGTTAACTCCTTAATTAGACCAGTGAATATGAGTGATTTTCCAACCTTTATCGGTGTTTTTTAATGTGATTGATTCCATTCCCGTAGACTTAATATCTTTCCCTTTATACTTTCCTTGAGTTTTACTTCTTGAAATTGAGTAAGCTATGTCTCCATTTGTGTGAACTTGATGCTCTAGCAGTTCACTATCAACTGCACTTAAGAATTTCATATCCGCTATCATATGATGGTTCGCGTATACATCTGCAGAACGCTCAACAATTCCGCCTTCAAAAATGACGACATCGTCGGCCAGTAATTTACGGGCACCTTTGGCATCGCCTTGTTTTAGGGATGCATGAAATAAGCTAACTGCCTTTGCAGCTTCGCTATCAACATTAACAAAGACCCAGCCTTTTTTTGTGTGCTCTTCATGGGTGTGTGCGTTCACAGCAAAAGAACTAACAGCGCTAAAAATTAGTAGCAATAAAATTTTTAAATTAGAGGATTTAATTAACATACATTTTCCTTTTTTATTAATCGTTAAATAGGCGGACCAACAAGTGTTGTAAATACACTTGTTGTAATAAGTACAAATAGGGCAATTAATATTTCAACAGTGATCGAGCGTTTTAATATACTTATATGGTGTTGTTGAGTGATTTGCGGGACTAAAAAAAGCTTATGCCATGCACCTAGTAACAGCATCGCGCTGACGAGTAACAGCTTTAATAAAATTAGTTGCCCATAATTTGATGTAAACAATGCAGAAAATGACTCTAGGTACTGCAGGAGCAGAGTTAAGCCCGAAATAAGTAGTACAAATACAATAACAATAGCGAGTTGACCAAAGTAATGCATTAACCGCTTTACTTCACTGGTAGGTAGTAAAGTGCAGCTTTTGTAAAGCGGCCACAATGACCCTAACCAGCTCGCAATGGCAATAAGGTGAAAGGTTAAAATACTTTTCACTAACCCATTTTCATTTGCACTGTGCCCAGTAAAAGTGAAGCTATAAGCGATAAACCCAAGCATGATTAGTATAACGGCAACGTTTTTATAACCTGCTACGTTATCATCTGATTCCACACTCCACATACATGCGCTAATTAGAGCAATAATAAGCGCTGGTATTCTAAACGTTGCTTGGTCACCTATGACTGATTGCCAAACAATTTCAAGCATAAAGGGGTCAAACATTCCCATAAAGCCTGATTCAGCCATTGCTCCAGCTTCTATTGGTACTTGTAAAAGTGCAGCAATACTACCTGTAACTACACACGTAATTTGCCAACGTTTTAAGAACTGATAAAAGCTAATTAAGTGATGCCCTGCAACATTGCTGTTGCCACACATAAAGCGCATTAATAAAGTGCCCGCAAGCCCTGAAATTGCGATATAGCTTGCTAGTTTTAATAATAGTAAGAGTACTGACCATTCACTTAATTGCATTATGTTGCTACTTAATGATTATGTTTGCTGTGGGTATTAGATTGTACTTGCATCATCTTATGCGATTCACTTTTGTGTACCATAAATCTAAACGTGTCGGTCATTTTATGTCCATCACCACCCAGTGCTGTCCATTTAACCGTGTAAGTGCCTTGGACTAAGCTCGGCAATGACCAACTAAAGTCTGTGCTTGGGGTAGAGCTTGGTTTGAAATCAAAGTTTATTGATTTATTTTTTTCATCTTTGATGATGACTTTTGCTAGCCTTACTTCACCACCAAAAGTTAACGAAAGTTGCTCTGGGCTTTTCATTAACATGGCTTCTTGCGCAGGTGTTGATTGCTTGAGTGATATATGCGCTGATGCGGAAAATGTAAGTACTAAACCTAAAATAGCTACTGCAGAATTAAAAAACTTCATAATTACCTCTTATTTAAAATGATTAAAACCAAAATTTAATACCCGTAACAAATGCGGTGTTGTTGCTACTTTGTCCACTTGATGTGGCATAGTCGGCGGTATTGCCAAATTTATTGCTCCATTCAACGCCAATATAGGGCGCAAACTGGCGTGTAAATTCATAACGAACCCTAAAGCCAATCGCGCTGCTTGATAGGCCACTTCCAAGTTCGTTTTGTTTATCGTTTTTGCCATAAAGTGTAATTTCGGCTCGCGGTTGTATAATTAGCTTTTGCGTGAGTAATAGTTCGTACTCTGCCTCTAACGTAAATGCGGTATTGCCTCGCTCACCTACGTATGCTGTCATATCAAGTTCAAACCAATAAGGGGCTAAACCTTGTAAGCCAAAAGCCAACCATTGCCGATTTTCACCTTCTTTATTGTAATCAAGACGAACACCTGCTTGAGTATCCCAATATGCTGATACGGCGTGACCCCATAAAATATCGGTTTGGTTTTCTTCAATACTTCCTTCGCTGAAATCACCCTCGGTTTTAATTACCAATCGATCAAAGGTAGTGCCGTACCATGCTTGTAAGTCAAATACACCTGCGTTTGCTTGCTCGTTATATTCAAGACGATCGCCTAGTAATGCGTAAAATGGATGCTCATCAGCGAGTGTTAATCGCTCATTGCCCTCAAGCGCATATGGGCCTTCTGTTAAAGTTGTTCCCGCAGAGTAAGCATGGGGGTCTCTTGCATCTTTAGGTGCACTTCCTCCTTGTGGTTGCATCTTAGCGCTATTCATTTGTGCCATTTCACTTTGCGCTAATAAAGGGAAACTAATTAATGAAGCCCCTGTTAACATTAATAAACCTAATGATTTAGATAGTTTTAATTGTTTCATGATACGACTACCTCTCTAAACATACCGGCATCCATATGGAATAATAAATGGCAATGCCAAGCCCAGCGACCTACATCGTGAGGGGTGGTTAAAAAGCTGATTCTTTGTGCGGGTTGAACAGGTATCGTATGACGTCGCACTTGCACATCACCTTGCTCGTTTTCTAAATCACTCCACATACCATGCAAATGCATAGGGTGCGTCATCATGGTATCGTTTTGTAAAATAACTCTTAAACGTTGGTTATGCTTCATATGCACTGGCGTGCTTTTACCAAATTCTAAGCCATCAAATGACCAGCTATAACGCTCCATGTTTCCGGTTAAATGCAGCTCAATTTCAGCTTCTGGCTCTTGCTGGTTAGTGATCCCTTCAAGTGAGTGTAAATCTGCAAGTGTTAAAACACGACGACCATTTTTACGTAAACCAATACCAGGATCATCAAGATTTGTTCTAGGCATATCAACGCGCATATCAACTGAAGCTCCATACTCCGTTTTTGCATGACGCACTTTAGAGCTGGCAACCGCTAATGGGTTTTCAGACATACCATGTTTGCTATGATCCATCGCCATTGCACCGTGGCCCATAGCGCTATGATCCATTTCTTTAGAGTTCATACCTGACATGCCTGCCATACCAGCCATTGCAGAGTGCTCACCGCCGTGGGTCATATTGCCCATCATATCGGTCATCGTTAACCATTCAACAGGGTCAAGTGCAGGTACTGGCGCATCAATATTAGGCGAGCTTGATAAAGTTCCTTTTGCGTAACCAGAGCGATCCATACTTTGAGCAAAAATCGTATAGGCATCATTTTTAGGCTCAACAATTACGTCGTAGGTTTCACCAGGGCCGAATCTAAATTCATCAACTGTCACTGGTTCAACGTTTTGCCCATCTGCTTGTACAACCGTTAGTTTTAACTCGGGGATACGCACGTCAAAAAAGCTATTACTAGAGCCATTAATAAACCTTAACCTAAGCTTTTCACCGACTTTAAATAATCCACGCCAGTTTGCCATTGGAGTACTACCGTTCATTAAAAAAGTCATTGCTGATGCAGATAAATCAGCTAAATCTGTAGGATTCATTCGCATCTGATTCCACATTTTTCGGCGCTGTAGAGCATTTGAAATACTGCTGCTTGAAACGTCATCGAAAAACTCTGGGACAGTGGGTTGATTGAAATTAAATACATCACTCTGTACTTTTAATTTACGGAACAGCGCCATTGGGTCATCATCAGTCCAATCAGATAATTGAATAACATGCTCGTTATCTGCACTAATAATATCGTTTTCTCGCGGTTCAATAATTAATGCACCGTACATGCCTGTCATTTCTTGAAAGCCACTATGTGAGTGATACCAATATGTACCGCTTTGTTGCAGTTTAAATTTATAAACAAAGGTTTCGCCCGGCATAATGCCTTTAAAGCTGATACCTGGTACGCCATCCATTTGATACGGTAAAATAATGCCATGCCAATGAATTGAACTCGGTACTGATAACTTATTTGTTACTCTAATAGTAACGTCATCGCCTTCTTTGAGGCGCAAGGTAGGAGCGGGTATAGATCCATTGATAGTTGTCGCCATACGTACTACGCCAGTAAAGTTAACCGGCGATTCATCTATAACCAGATCAATTACTTCGCCGCTAAGTTCGGGCACAGTGCCTGTTATTGTTCCTGCTACTAAAGATGATGCAGCATGTAATACACTCGGAAAAGCAGCAAGTACACCTCCTGCAATTAAGCCTTGAACAAATCGTCTTCGTGGTGTGCTAACCTGTTGTGATGACTTTTTAAACCCCATTTCCTTACTCCTTCATAGCAGAATATGTATTGAGTATAGAAAATAGACCTGTCTTCAACATGACGCGAACATTACAAAGTTGTAATCTTGGTGTCATGTTGCTGTAGTGACAGATACTGCATAATATTTGCAGAGGTAGTTGTTAGGACTTTAATGAAGGAATTGTATGCGCTTATTAGTTGTTGAAGATGAAGCAAAAACGGGAGATTATTTAAAACAGGGACTAAGTGAAGCTGGTTTTCAGGTTTCTTTGGCGCGCAATGGTCTTGACGGTCATCACCTAGCAATGACCGAATTATTTGATGTAATAATACTTGATGTCATGTTACCTGACGTATCCGGTTGGAAAATTTTACAGTCGCTACGTGAAGCAGATAACAAAACCCCAGTACTATTTTTATCTGCTCGCGATAGCATAGACGATAGAGTAAAGGGGCTCGAACTTGGTGCTGATGACTATTTAATAAAGCCTTTTGCTTTTGCTGAAGTTTTAGCAAGAGTACGCACTCTTATTCGCCGTGGTGCAGTACAAACAGTTGACGATATACTGATCGTTGCTGATTTAGAAATGGATATTCCAAAGCGAAAAATACAACGTGCAGGCAAGCGTATTTTATTGAGTAATAAAGAGTTTAGCTTACTTGAACTATTGTTACGGCGCGAAGGTGAAGTACTGCCACGTTCGTTAATTGCTTCTCAAGTATGGGATATGAATTTTGATAGCGACACCAATGTGATTGATGTTGCCATTCGTAGGCTAAGAGCAAAAGTTGATGATGACTTTACTATTAAATTAATTCATACAGTTCGCGGTATGGGCTATAAATTAGAGGTTGAAACTGATGGCTATTAAGTCACGGCCTTTATCACTTACGATGCGTGTTGTGTTGTTTGTGGCTGTAACCGTTATTGCGTGCTTAACTTTAGTTGCCACCTTAATAAATAGTTCGATAAAACATCATTTTTTCCAGCAAGATAGTAGTGAACTGCATGTTATTAATCAATCTATTGAATTAGTTTTAAGACAACACTATAAATCAAACCTGAAATTTAAAAATGAATTATCTAACGCTGTAGCGGGTCATCACGGTGTTTACTATCAGGTAAATACCGCAAAAGGAGATCTCATTTTTCAAAGCTCTGAACGAGATTTTAGTGATTTTGTAATGAGTGCTAAGGCTTCAACTGGCTTTAACCGTAACAACATTACCTCATGGCAAAATGATACCCACACCTACCGAGCTCTGGTGAGTAATTTAAGTACTGAGCAACAGCAATACAAAATTACTACAGCGATAGACATGAGCTTTCATTTACACTTTCTCAATCAATTTCAACAAAGCCTTTGGGCCATTATGTTTGGCTCAGCGGTACTCATTTCATTGGTGGCTTGGTTTGCTGTACATCAAGGATTAAACCCTTTACGAGGTTTAAGTCAGAAAATACACGATATCCAAACTAATAAAATGGATGTAAGGCTCGATGAAAATAAAGTGCCTATTGAGCTTGTTAATATGGTGCAGTCGTTTAACTCAATGCTCGACAGGCTCCAGGGTGAATTTATTCGCTTATCAAATTTTTCTAGTGATATTGCTCATGAACTACGAACTCCACTAACGAATATAATTACTCAAACACAGGTTGGATTATCTAAAAAAAGGCAGTTGGAAGAGTATCAAGAATTATTATTTTCTAACTTAGAAGAACTCGAGCGATTAACGAAAATGGTTAGTGATATGCTTTGGCTCGCCAAAACTCAAAACGGGCTAATTAAACCAGTTCAAAACACTCTAAAAAGCCATGATGAAATTGAAGTGTTATTTGAGTATTTTGACGCTTTGGCTGAAGACTCATTGATTGCATTTAATAAAAAAGGTCAAAACCTTTGTTTTTATTGTGACAAATTACACTTTCGTCAATTATTATCAAACTTACTATCCAATGCAATTAGGTACGCTCCAAAAGGCTCATCAATCACTGTAAACAGTGAAATGACCACCGCTGAAAAAATATGCATTTCAGTGATTAATACAGGGGAGAGAATACCTTCTGAGCATTTACCTTATTTATTTGACCGCTTTTATCGACCTGATAAGTCGCGGCAACGACACAGTGACGGAGCAGGTTTAGGGCTTGCAATAGTTAAAGCTCTAGCGCAAGCAAACGGTGGAGATATAGAGGTCAGTTCAAATAATCAAACTACCAGCTTTAAAGTTTATTTAAATTTAGTTAAAAGCTAATTATTAAAACCAATAACTCAATGTTTGCTTGTAGCTCTTTGGCGAAGTTCAGCTAAGTGCCAGAAGCGGACGCTGAGCATCTTTATCATGCTCATTGCAAGACGCGCCACCAAGTTCCTTTATAGTTCATTTTCCCGTGCTTGCATTACTGACATTACTTTTGCCAATACACTTGGAATACCAGTACCTTTGAGATATTCAACACTTATTGGGCGACTGGTAAGTTCATAAAATAGTTCATGAAATGGACTTTGTTTTTCAATGATGACAGAAGGTAGCTCATAGCCATCATCGTTAAACTGATCAGCTGTAATATCAATAATGTAATCTTGGCATACTAGCCATGCATGTGTCTGGTTTGAGTTATCCCCTAACCCATGCCCACAAACATAGTCACTTTCTAGACTGTGATGCTTCAATAAATATATGCCAAGTAAATCAGTAGCATCTCCACAGCAGCCAGCAGGAAAGCCTGATGAAAAATAAAAGCTAGTCATACTATGAAAGTCAGCCTTTTCAAATTGAGCTAGAATCTCTCGAATTTGATAGATCTTTTTTTCTATATTTTTATTCAATCGAAACTCCAAATTTCACTTGCGTTAAATAACTCGCCTTAAGCACTGTGTAATAGTTGACAAAATCTAAAGCGAAACGAAACCGAGCCAACAAATACGAATTCTACGTTAAGGTCTTGTTATGTAACGTTGGCAAACGCCTTTTCTAATACGACATTTACACTGCCAGCGTGGCAACTGATAACACCAGTTATAAAGTGCGAATGCCCATTATCAGCTTCAAATTTATAGGAGTTATCAAAATCCAAGTATTCATCACCAGTTAATTCAATTTCAGTGTTAGATATTGCTTCATAAAGCTTTACCATAAAATTGAAAACACATGGATTTATATTAACAACTTCACCATACCACCCCAAAGTAGATCTAATAATAGGTTCTTCGCTGACTCGATATTTTTTGGGGATAGTTTCAATCGATTTATCTACCAATTCTGATGGAACCAAACACAAGTACAATAAATCAGTTGTAATCGGTGGTAACTCTTGTACTGGAATTAGTCTCAACTCATTTAACAACTCCTCTTGATGATGAAATACATTGCGCAGTGCTTTCAGTGCAATAAATTCATCCATATCAAAGAAATTAAACAGTTTAGCTTTTGTTAACTTGTCATTAAGGCTATGAATTGCATTTAATAAATTGAATAAAGTATCTAAATCAGGGGAAATGCAATGTGAATGATACAGCCTAAATGCTTTTTCACTTGCAGGTACAATTACATTCATTGATACACCTTAAAATTGAGTTACATAATGCCTAAATCAGGTGCGCCCTAGGCGTCACCTGGATTTACTTGTTAGCTTCCTGCATGATTTCACCAAATGTTAGAAACTGCCTGATTGTAGGAAAATCCCACTCATTTAGCCCTAAAGACATCAGGTGCTTAAGGGCTCCATCTTCAGGACAATCGCTGAACTCATCTGGGTATGTACTGACAAACCAACTCCAGAAGACCTTTGCTTCGAGAGGAATTTCACCCGAAATATTTTGAAGCATTAGTATTGCATCAAGCATGAAATCAGATGTAAATCTCTCAATTGGAGCGATATTTATCTTTCCTTCAGGATCTTTATCTGCATGTTTGAAAAAATTATAAGGTTCATTGACAGTTCTTACATGCTTCCTGAATTCCTCTCTCGTCATGCCTTTTGGGTTCTTGACTACACTTACTATTCCTTGCTCTTTGCCCACATCAATTAACACCTGATGAGCAGATGCAATAACAGTATGAATCACTACAAAATCACGTAGCTCAAAAAACAGAGTCACTGCTTCAGTAATCTGTCGTCTAGCAACTTCTATCTTGTCAATCCAAATTGGTTGCATGTTACTCCTTGGAAGCTAACAATTTAATATCGACCCATTGGGTCGTTTTTCTACCGAGCCGCGGGTCATTTTTATCATTGTACCAGTTCTACCACACTAACTAACTTGTTGCTGCAGATAAACTTTTAATCATTATAGAGATTATGAAAAAGGTAAAAACGACCAAATGGGTCGTTTTCCTGAATATAGGAGAAACACATAGCAATTAGACACAAAATCAGTGTTGAAAAATAATTTTCTAATGACCGCTATTCGCTCTTTTGAGGCATTCGCCTCAACACGTTTTGGGGCAGAAACGAGTTACGCTTTAATGCCCGCTCATGGCACTTAGGCGAACTTCGGCAAAGAGCGAGAAGCAGACGGTCATCTTTTTATATCAAATGCATTTAAGATTTCCTGACTTGAATTAACTGTTGTATTGTAAATAGTAATTTTGCTTCTGTATAAGGAGCGATATAAGTATCGTGAGATAAGGTTTACTTAGCTACTTTTTGTTAATGTAAATAAGGTAATAATTAATTTTTAAGGTTGAAGTAATGGAATATAACAATCTATCCAAGCTTGTAAAAAAAGTTCTCAAAACAGATCAAAGTGGTAATACAACAATGCCCTCAAGACGCGAAATGACAAGCAAAATTTTTGCGTTTATTATGCTTATTCCTGGAATTACTAGCATTGTGATGACAGTAACAAGCGAAGGAGGGGAAAGTATTTTCTTCGCTATTTCTGCAAGCTTCTTTTTAAGTATATCAATATTGCTTTTTGGTCGAAAGAGCCGCTTAGAGTTTAACGGGACAGAAAAACAGCTTAATTTAAAAACCGCATTATGGGGTTACTTTCAAAGAAGTAAAATTGTTGTACCGTTTGATACACTATCATTTGAATTAAGTAGTATAGGCGCGCAAGGCCCTTATCAAATTAAGTTTGTTGATCAGTTATATGAATTTAAACAGTATACAGATGCTAAGATGTTCATTTCGTTTTTATATACGAAATATAATACTACTGCAGTTGAAACCATATCGGATTGGCCTAATAAAACACCGATAAGGTTTGCTCAAAGTGAATTATATAACTCACCTCAAGTTACTCATGATACTAAAAAAGCTAATTCAAACTCTCACCTGGAAGATGAAGATTTTAATAGTGAAGATCTTGTTTTCATTGAAATATGGGCTCGCAAATCGCTAATAAAACTATCCCTGCCATTTTTTGTTTTTACAGCCATTGCCGGCTTAGTTAAATACGGAGTGCTGTAATGTATTTTAAAGAACTATCTAGTGAGCTAGCTATTTATCGACAACCGAGGTTAACTAGATTATTGCTAGTTTTGTTGTGTGGTTTCTTTTTATTTATCGGGCTAATTAATGTGTTTAATTCTGATGAAGCAAAATCATTACCGATATGGGTATCTGGGTTTATATGCTGGCTAGGGTGGAGTGGTTCGTTTGGTGGCTATGTATGTCGTTTTGATCTCGCAAAACAAACCTTGGAATTAAAGTCGAGTAGTTTATATACTATTTTTAAACGTGTTTATAAATTATCAGATATTAAAGGTTTTAAAGCTATACCTAGAAAAGGCTACACACATGACTATAGATTATATGCAGTGTTAACTGATAATACTCATATTGCTTTCGCAAACTACAAAGGACGAGGGTTTGCAGTTAAGGAGTGTATAAAAATGGCTGAATTTGTCAGTAAGCCTTATCAAATCAATATTGATACAGCTTCATTATGATTTTCTTAGAACAAAGTAGCGTGGATTAACATTTTTTTAGAAACCAATGCCAGACGCTTACTTCAGGTCTGGCATTGGTTCAAACTTAAGCATCGATCTGTTCTGATACTTCTAACGCATCATCAACTTCTATTCCCAAGTACCTGACAGTGCTTTCTAGTTTTCTATGGCCAAGTAGAAGCTGACAGGCTCTTAAATTTTTAGTTTTTTTGTAAATTAGTGATGGTTTAGTACGTCTCATAGAATGAGTGCCATATTGAGTCTTATCTAACCCAATTGAAGTGACCCAAGAATCAACTATACGTCCATATTGACGGGTTGAAAGGTGTTCTGAGGAATGAATTCGTGACTTAAACAAGTAATCATAAGAGTTGAGAGTAAATTGCTCTATGAGCGCCACAATTGATTTCCTTGTATTCCCAGTAATTTCAAATTGGACGGGCATACCAGTCTTTTTTTGAACGACTATTGCCCTTGATTGAATTGTTTTACCATGTGCGATGTCGTTAACTTTTAGTGAAACTAAATCACACCCTCTTAGTTTGCTATCTATGGCTAGGTTAAATAGTGCTAGATCTCTTATTTTATGAAAAAGTTCTAGTCGTATTCGGATAGCCCATATTTGCTGTAATTTCAGAGGTAACTTTTGTCCTACAAGCTTATTTTTATTCCAAGGCTCTTTAGGCTGATATATTGTTAACTGGTGCATTAGTTGTACTCCGGTGTTTATGGAGTTTTAAGCTTAGCCCGCTACAAAAGAATTCGGGTATGAGCGATTACCGGCCATTGAGGTTGGTTAAATACAATGGAAAACTGTGATAGTAATATCTAAAGTTATTTGTTAAAACTATATAGATTATAAAGGCGAGCTTTACATCCGCTCAGATGTGCCCTTCGAACACTAAGAAATGTTAAGCATTTAAGGAATAAATTTGAAACATCCCAAATATAAAGGTGTTAACTTTCTAGATGCAGAAATACGAAAACTTGAACAAAATGTAATTACTAGAGAGATAGAGTTCGAGTGGGCAGTAAAAAAATTAAAAAATGCAGATCCTTATGACGATATACATAAATTAAGGAAGGCCTTAAAAAGTAAAGAAAAGTCTGTTATTAAAGCTAGACGACAAGTTAAGTCAAAAATAGCTCAAAAAACCAGAAAGTTAGCTGAGCGAAATAAAGAAAAATTTGGTGGTAAAGTTCAAAAAAGAAAGAATATTGCACTTAATCAATCATTAAATGAAGAATTAAAAATTCAGGGAAACATATTGTCTCAATTAAAAAATATGCCGATCAGTTTTGCTAAGGATTTAACTAAGCAAGATGGTAAAGCAAGCGACTTATTTATTTCACACGCCTCTGAAGATAAAGCTGATTTTGTGAAATCATTAGCAGATGAGCTCATAAAACAGGGAGTTTCAGTTTGGTATGATGAATACGCACTAAGAATTGGTGATAGTTTAAGGAAGTCCATTGATAAAGGCCTTTCTCAATCTAGGTTTGGTTTAATTATTTTATCTAAAAGTTTTTTCGAAAAAAACTGGACACAATATGAACTAAATGGATTAGTCGCAAAAGAGATGGAGGGTGAAAAAGTCATTCTTCCTATTTGGCATAATATTAGTAAAGATGAGATTATGAAGTTGAGTCCTACGCTTGTGGATAAGTTTGCTCTTAATTCAGCAACTAATACGGTATATGAAATTGCAGAAAAAGTTGCAGATGCCGTAAACAACGCGTGAAAGCTAATTAATTAGAAAATCCCTAAGAGAGAATAAGAGCAAATTTTGGCTCATGAATCTCATTATCGAACGTCTGCAACTGGCACTGAGCCGAACTTCGGCAAAGAGCGAAAAGCAGACATTGACCGTTAATCGTTTCAACGACGGCAATTAGCCATACGTTGCATGTTTGCTCCCTTACTGGTTTTACGATATCCAAAACCGACATAACGACCATTAAGCAAATACCAAAGTAAAATAGGTATGTGCTTCAATCATATAGCCAAAGAGGATAAAGCGTTAATAGCACTGCTACAGGCCCTAGAATGCTGAAGACAGCTCTGGTATGGTTTTTATTTTTGTGCCAGTTGTATAAGTTTACCAATAGTTCCAAAGATGCAAAAATAGGTAAAAGCGTATTTACAGCTATTCCTTCGAAGTGAGAGAAGAAGCCTAGTCCTAATGCCGATGCAAGTGACCTTAATGCAGGGAAGCAGGCCGTGCCGCTAGCCAAACGCCACTAGAGCCTACTCTGTCTAATATTTTATTTATCATTTGAAAGTCTATTGGTTGATATTACCATCATTCTAAACTCCGTATATAAGTACGGAGTCAATCATTTTAATGAATCAATTATGGGGCAATGTGTTGGATCTTCGTTTTGCATACAGGTATTTGTCATATCCACAATTACTTTCTCTAAACGTTGAAGGTCATTAATTTTGTCTCGAATGATTGCTAACTTTTGTCGGCTTAATAGCTCAACTTGAGTGCAGTTGCTGTCCATAGACATTAGCGATTTTATTTCTCTTAACGTAAAGCCGAGCGCTTTGGCTTTTGTGATAAACCTAAGTTGTCCTGCTATTGTTTCGTCATATTGTCTATAACCAGATATTGGTTTTTCAGGTTGTGTAATCAGCCCTTCTCGTTCATAAAAACGAATGGTTTCTACATTTAAATTTAATGATTGTGCTAATTTGCCAATGGTTTACATTATTGCCTTTGTGAATACTACTAATCTAAAGTTATATTTAGTTTAGCTATCCAATGATTTGATGATGCCGCACGCTTCAATTGTATTGTCTGAACCACAAGCACTTGCCATCTGTTGTAATTCAGCTTTAAGCGCCCTTAATTCTTTCATACGTTTATTCACTAGTGCAAGTTGCTGATCAATTAATGCATTAACGCTAGAGCAGCTTTCTTCTGGCTTATTTTTTAATTCGATAAGACGTTTAATATCATTGAGTGATATATCTAGGCTGCGACAATGCTTTACGAATTCCAATTGTTTAAGTGCTTTACTATCATACAGCCTGAAATTACCTTCTGAACGGTTTGGATTTAACAGTAATCCTTCTCTTTCATAATATCTAATCGTTTGTATTGAACAGCCCGATTTTTTTGACAATTCGCCTATTTTCATCAATTTCCCCCAGACATTTGACTCTATAGTTACTATAGGATCTATAGTATAGGTATGCAACGAAAGGGATATATAAAAATGACTGAGAAATATTTAAACAATACGAATATCGTTAATTTTGAACACAAAGATATCCAATCCCTGATCGATCAACGAGGGTGGAAAAATTTGGATAATTTCAACAAAATTGGTGCCGCTTATCAGTTTGTAAAAGATGAAATAATGTTTGGCTATAACAAGAGTGATGATATTTCAGCAAGCGATGTGCTAGCAGATGGTTATGGACAATGTAATACTAAGGGTAATCTGTTAATGGCACTATTGCGTGGACTAGGTATCCAGTGTCGTTTCCAAGGTTTTACCATTGATCAGCAACTATAAAAAGGTGCTATCCTAAGCTTGTATTTTGGTTAGCACCTAAATACATCATTCATAGTTGGGTAGAAGTTTACTTTGAAGGGCGTTGGATAAACTTAGAGGGCTTTATATTGGATGAGCAATACTTAAGCTCACTACAGCAGAAATTTAGCCAAGCAAAAGATGAGTTTTGTGGTTATGGTGTTGCAACAAAGTGCTTATCTTCACCCGGTACGGATTGGCGTGGAGAGGATACCTATATTCAAAAAGAAGGTATTCATGACGACTTTGGGCTTTATGATTCACCAGATAAGTTCTATCTCGAAAAAGGTACTAATCTATCAGGTGTAAAACGTTGGTTGTATCAACGAGTGATCCGACATTTGATTAATATGAATGTATCAAAAATAAGAAATAAAAAAGTACTGGAGGTACAAAATGCACAACCATAGTCACAGTCATCAGCATGGTAAAGACGACCGGATTGGTTGGGCATTTTTCCTTAATGTGATATTTACCATTATCGAATTTATAGGTGGTTGGCTCACAAACAGTACGGCGATAATGGCGGATGCCGTTCACGATCTTGGTGATAGTCTTTCAATAGGTTTTGCGTGGATTTTAAGTCGTTTTTCAGATAAAGAAGCATCAGACAAATTCAGCTATGGTTATCGCCGACTTACACTTTTTGGTGCATTGGTAAATAGTATTGTTTTGATTATCGGCTCTATTTGGGTTTTATTTGAAGCAATACCTAAGCTGTCCAATCCTGAAATGCCTGTAGTTGAGGGGATGTTAGGGCTAGCCATACTCGGTGTTGCCGTAAATGGTTATGCGGTATTCAAATTAAAAGCGGGTGAAACACTAAATGAAAAAGTGCTGACATGGCACCTACTTGAAGATGTACTCGGTTGGGTTGCCGTTCTTATAGTCTCTATTGTATTGTTGTTCGTTGAACTGCCGATATTAGATCCTCTATTATCAATAGGGTTTACGCTGTTTATCTTATTTAACGTTTTCAAAAATCTTAAATCAACATTGGTGCTTTTTCTTCAAGCTGCACCCGATAAAGAGACCCAAGAGCGTATTAAGCAGTCATTAATTGAATTTCCTGAAGTAAATGGTATACACCATATGCATTTTTGGTCACTGGATGGTGAAAGTCACGTTTTAACAGCGCACCTTGAGCTGAGTGACAACTTTGACGTTAAAGAATTAATTAAGCTTAAACAAGAGGTTGCAGCTAAATTATCTTCCTATCATTTATCGCATACGACGATAGAGTTTGAGTTTTTAAATGAAAATTGTAGGGATGAAGCAGAGTAAGTTTTATCAATAAAATTTTGGAGCATACAATATAAAAAGCAGCTTAATTAGGCATAACTTAGTAATTAAGCTGCTTTTTTGCTTTTAGATTTCGTCGGATTGCTGTTTGTTACTCTCAGCGCCATGCGCCCATTGATATAAAATAGGCAATACAAACAAAGTTAAAATGGTAGAAGATACAATACCGCCGATAACAACTGTTGCTAGTGGTCGTTGTACTTCTGCACCAATTCCAGTGTTTAACGCCATTGGAATAAAACCTAAACTTGCGACCAGTGCCGTCATTAAAATAGGTCTTAAACGAATGATGGCACCTTCAATGATCGCTACGTATAGGTCGCCTTTTTCATGCCAAAGATCTCGAATAAAAGCCAACATAACCAAGCCATTTAATACTGCGACACCTGACAATGCAATGAAGCCGACACCTGCCGAAATTGATAAGGGCATGTCTCTTAAATAAAGTGAAAATACGCCCCCTGTTAATGCTAAAGGCACGCCACTGAAAATGATTAATGCATCTTTTAATGAACCAAATGCTATAATCAAAATACCTAGGATAACAACCAATGTTATCGGTACAACTAGGCTTAATCGCTTACTTGCTGATTCTAGTTGTTCAAACGTTCCACCATAATCAAGCCAGTATCCTGCTGGAATTTCTCCTTCCTGATTAATTTTAGCTTTAACTTCTTTTACAAAACCGCCTAAATCTCTACCACGAACATTGACGGTAACCACAACTCTTCTTTTTCCGTTCTCTCGGCTAATCTGCGCGGGTAAAGACTCTGATTTAAGCTCTGCAACTTCTTCAATTGGCACATAGTTACCATTCTCAAGTGGAAGCGGCAGATGCTTCAAGCTATCGATATCCGTTCTTATTTGCTCTGGTAGGCGAACAACTAACTCAAACCGTCTGTCACCTTCATAAATGATCCCCGCAGATTCACCGCCAATCGCAGTGGCAACCCAGTCTTGCAATTCGGTAACGTTCAATCCATACCTACCAAGCGCTTCTCGTTTAGGAATTACTGATAAAGATGGAACACCTGTGACCTGTTCTATTCGAGCATCAGCGGCACCATCCACGGTTTTCACAATATTTAGAATATCTTTTGCGGTAAGTAATAACCGATCCAAATCATCACCAAATATTTTGATGCCGACATCAGCTCTAACGCCAGAAATCAATTCATTGAAACGCATTTGAATAGGCTGAGTGAATTCATAGTTGTTGCCTGGAATGTTTTTCAGTACTTTTTCCATTTCTTCAACTAATTCACTTTTTGGTTTTGAAGGTTCGGCCCATTCTTTACGTGGTTTTAAAATAACAAAGATATCAGCAATACTCGGTGGCATTGGGTCGGTTGCTACTTCTGGTGTGCCAATGCGCGAGAATACTTTATCAACTTCAGGAAACGCTTTAATACGTTGCTCAAGTACTTCTTGCATTTCTACTGATTGCTCTAGGCCAGTCGATGGAATTCTTAATGCCTGTAGTGCAATATCACCTTCATTTAATTGAGGAACAAATTCTGTCCCAAGCGTAGTTGCTAACCAAAGGCTATACCCCATTAACAGCGTTGAGAATGAAACAATAATCCAACGAAATTTCATCGCCATTTTTAACAATGGTTCATAAATAGACTTGGTTGAACGAATAACTACACTTTCTTTTTCGCTGATTTTACCTTTCATAAACACAGCTACAGCAGCAGGAACCAGTGTAACTGAAAGGATCATTGCGGAAATTAACGCCATAACGACAGTTGCCGCCATAGGGTGGAACATTTTCCCTTCAACGCCAGTTAGCGTGAAAATGGGGATGTAAACAACAGTGATAATTGCCACACCAAACAAGCTTGGACGTATCACTTCTGAAGTGGCTTCAAAAACGGTATTTAGGCGTTCTCTTAAGTCTTGCCTATGACCGTTGTGTTGGGCCTGTGCTAACCTACGGACAGAGTTTTCAACGATGATTACAGCCCCGTCCACTATCAAGCCAAAGTCCAATGCGCCGAGACTCATTAAATTGGCAGATACTCCTGCTTGCACCATACCTGTGATTGTCATTAACATGGAAATAGGGATAACAGCAGCGGTAATGAGAGCTGCACGTAAATTTCCAAGTAGAATAAATAACACAACAATAACTAAAAGCGCACCTTCAACGAGGTTTTTGGTAACGGTTGCAATCGCTTTATCTACTAACGTTGTTCTGTCGTAAACAGGCTCTGCGGTAATGCCCTTTGGCAGAGATTTTTGTATTTCGCTGAGCTTATGTTCCACTTCTAAAGCAACGGTGCGAGAATTCTCACCAATCAGCATCATGGTTGTACCAAGCACTGTCTCAATGCCATTACGAGTAGCAGCCCCTGTTCTAAGTTCTTTGCCTATAGCAACATTGGCAACATCACTTATTTTTACAGGAATACCATCGTTCTTTTTGATGATGACATTGAGGATTTCATCCATTGTCGCAAGTTGCCCGATGGAGCGCACTAACACTTGTTGTCCGTTTTGCTCAATATAACCCGCGCCACGGTTATCATTATTTTTACGTAATGCATCAGAAACGTCTTCAAAGCTTACCTGATGAAAAAGTAATTTTTCGGGTTTCGGCGTTATATGATACTGCTTGTTATAGCCGCCGATGCTGTTGACCTCAATGACGCCTTTAACTTGAGCCAATTGCGGTTTAATGATCCAGTCTTGTATTTCTCTTAAGGCAATAGCGGTATAAGGCTCTCCATTAGGCATTTTAGCGTCAGGAGAAGCTTGTACGGTATACATAAATATTTCACCAAGCCCTGTGGAAATAGGACCCATCTCTGGCTCTAAGCCAGAGGGAATAACGCCTTTTATCGCAGCTAATCTTGCATTGATTAAGTTGCGTGCGAAATAAATATCGGTTCCCTCTTCAAAGATAACGGTCACCTGGGATAAACCATATCTTGAAAGAGAGCGGGTGTGAGACAGCTTTGGTAGTCCAGCTAATGCGTTTTCTACTGGAAAAGTTACCCTTTGCTCCGCTTCTAAAGGTGAATAACCGGGGGCAGAGGTATTTATTTGTACCTGTACGTTTGTTATATCTGGAACAGCATCAATGGGAAGTTTTTGATAACTCCACATACCAACGCCGATGATTACCATCAGCAAGCTTAATACTAAATAGCGCCTATTTATTGCAAGACGCAAAATTGATTCAATCATATTGCGTCTCCTAATCGTCGTCTTCTACTTCAGATTTCAAGATATCTGCTTTAATCAGATAACTGTTTTTGTTTACATATTCAGCGTCTTTACTGAGGCCATCAATGACCTCGATATAGTTTTTGTCTGAACGACCAAGGACAAGTGGTGCAAACTCGTACTCTTCATTTTCTTTTACAAAGACACCTAATTGTCCACCTAGCTCTTGTATGGCAACTTTCTCGACCGCTAAATCCACCTCAAATTGGTTTATCTTTACGTTGCCTTTTAATAATTGACCTGACGTTAGCTTTAACTCAGTGTTGTTTAATCGTACCCGTGCTAAAACATAAGGCTGATCTTTAGCTGGAATAATATTAGTGATGACTGAACTGAATGCGTGTTCACCTTGCTCAATATCAACATGCTGACCGACTTTGATTTGATTATATTGGCTGGTAAACACCTTAAATTCAGCCCACAAGGTGTCAAATTTGACGATTTCAAACAAGCTAGTGTTTTGCGTGATACCGCCAATATTTCCATTTCGCTGTAAAACAGTCCCAGAAACAGGCGATGTTATTTTATAAGTATTTAAGCTCTCATTAGATTCAATAACGGCTAATAGATCGCCTTTTTTTACCGTATCACCAACAGTGAAGTTTATTGTCTTTATAACGCCGTTATATCTAGCGCTAACTTGAAATAATTGTTCAGCGCCTATCGTCGTAGAGCCGTATACAGGGATAGTTTGGTTCAACGTTTTTGAAGCTAAATAGGCTGTTTCAACACCAACCTTTTTTGCCATGTTATTGTCGATTTTGCTTATGCCTTCTTCGCCTTCATGTTCATCTTCACTAGCGAAAACACTTTGAATGGGTGATAGATACCCAATAAAAATCAATAGTGCGAGTAAATAGTTTTTCATTTTGAATTCCTAAACGATTCAGTTAATCACTGAATCAATAAATTGTTATTAAACTTAAAGTGATGTTTATTTAGAGTGACAGCGCTTCGTTTGTTAGTTTTTCTATCTCTGCGCCATAAATTAGGGCAGCAGATGCCGCGTCAATAAGGGTTCGCCGAGCATTTAACAGCTCTTGTCTAGCCGATACATAATCAAGATATCCATATCGACCTTTTTGATAGGCGTCTTGAGTATCTTCCAGTGCATCTTCAAGCATTGGGATAACCGACTGCTTTAATGAATTAGCTGTTAATATGGCTTGTTTTCTATTGGAGTATGCTCGTAGTAAGTGATTTCTAAATCTTAACTTAGTCGCCTCTTTCTCTATGGCAACTTGGTCACGCTCTGCTAGCGCACTAGCGATTGCGCCAGAATTTCGCTTTTCAGCAAACAAAGGTAAGCTAAAGCCAGCGACCAGTGCCGTATCATTGGCTTCTTGAGAGCGCCTAACACCAACAGACCATTTGATATTGGCCGTTGACTCTGTTTTAGCCAACTGTAACTCGGCCTCTTTTAGTCGCTGCTCACTTGCATAAACTTGAATAGCAGGGTTTTTCTCTAATTTCGCAAAGAGACTACTAAAATCACTATCATTGCCAAACTGAAACAGATCTCCAGTTACTCTAGAGAATGACACTGATGTTTCTCCCCAGTAAGCTGATAAAGAAAGCTTTAGATATTCCAAGCGCTTTTGTTCAGATTGAAGGGTGAGGTTAGCCTGAGCAATAACTGCTTTTGAGCGTTTCACTTCAGCCTCAGGAGTAGCACCTGCGCGGTTACGCTGAGATACAATCTCTAAGGTTTCTTGTGCTAAGCTCAAAGCATTTTCTGCCAATATAACTCTTTGTTGGGCTGCAAGTACTTCCACGTACTTCTCAGTGACTTGAGCCATTAAATTAAGCGCAGAGACTTCTTTTTCAGCAGTGAGTAGTGTTCTTGATTTTGAAACAATTCCAATCCGCGCTGAGCGTTTATCTCCCATTTCGATAACCGAAGATAGAGCGACTGTTAATTCAGCACTGTCGAATGTATTAAATTCACCTGAGCCTGCAAAGTTCTCAGCTTCAAGCTCTAGTTCATAAGCAGGATTTAAACTTGCGATTTGTTCTCGTCCAATTAATGCCGTTTGCTTGAAATCAAATATTTTAAGTTCTGGATTTTGTTTAAGCGTCCACTGAATTGCCTCTTGAAGGTTTAACTGCTTCTCAAAGGCATAAACATTAAATGTAAAAAGTGACAAAGCGAGAAACGCGATATATTTAAGCCGAGGTGTTACACACCTTAAAATTGCTATCTTGCGATGCACACAGGTATTAAGTGCCATGTATACTTTCCTATAAATTTATATGTGATATTTAGGTCATTAACATTTGACCTTTCTTAATTTTCTATAAAATTTAGGCGTATTTAGGTGGGCGGAATGGCACCGAGATATAGCCTTTTAGCTCAGGGGAAACTAAGGCGTAGGTAGGGAAATATTCTATTGCTTGTAAAATATTACAAGAAGAATCTGTATTTAAAAATAACTGACAGCAGCAACAAAAATTACAATTATCAATTAAAGTTTGGCTATTACCCTCCTCAAATAAATTAGAGCTTTCAGGAGCTTTTAGCGGGGTAATAGACTCAGTTAGTGATATATTAAAAGAACTTTCAATTAAGTTTCCTTCAATCTCTTCTTGCGAAAAAAACACAGACTGCACCGCGATTAAAATCATTATCACGTATGATATATATGGTTTAAAATATGACGGGTGCATTCTTTTAACTACTTTCTACTTAAGACTTTAGCTGTAAGATGCGGCGAGCACCGTTTAAAACGACAACAGCAATAATCAAACCAATCACTAAATCTGGATAACGGCTGCTAGTTACTGTAACTAATAAGCCAGCTAAGATTACACCTACGTTTGCGATTACGTCATTTGCGGAAAAAATCCAACTCGCTTTCATATGAGCGCCGTCTTCTTTGTTGCCAAATATTAAAAACAGACAAGCAATGTTAGCGATTAGTGCTATTCCACCAAATATCATCATTAAAGAAGAGATAGGTTCACTACCGTAAATAAAGCGTCTTACGACTTCACTCAAAGCACCTAGCGCTAGAATAATTTGAAGTACACCAGATATATGTGCCGCTCTAAGTTTCATGCTTATGCTTTTACCGACAGCATATATAGCTAAACCATAAACAGCAGCATCAGCAAACATATCTAATGAGTCGGCAATAAGGCCAGCAGATTGCGCAATAATCCCAGCAATTACTTCTATAAAAAACATGACTCCATTAATGGCTAACAACCATTTTAGCGTTGATGCTTCTTTCATCTCATTTTTTTGGGCTAGATCTTTTGCTTTTGCAGCTTCGGTGCTGCAACTTTCTTTAGTTGATGCCAACTCTGCACCGAGATTGAGTTGTTGTAATTTTTTTGTTATCTCATCTAAATTTTCATCATGAAAAACCTTGACTAAACGGCTAGGAATATCAAATTGCAACCCAACTGAAGGCTCAATTGAGTCAAGTGCTAACCTAATCAATCTCTCTTCTGAAGGACAGTCCATTTGAGGTACTTTAAATGTACTGACAAACGCGCCACTATAGTTATCTAATTGTGTATCAATTTTTACATCTTCATTGGTAGAAGATGATTGACACTGACCACTACATTTTTCTGACATATTTAACACTCCGTAATAATATTAAAATAAGTATAAAATCTATAGTGGCTATAGAGTCAAATAAAAAATTATTTAATGTAAAAGCGTGGAAACTGAATTGAAAAGCTAGTTTAAGAAAATAGTTTCTGCTAGTATTTTAAATACTATATTTAACTGGTGATAACTTTGAACCTTAATGTTGTACTAAAAATGCTCTTGGTTATTTCGATTGTTTTACAATCGTTAACTGCTGTAGCATCCTCAACATCTGAGAATCACCAAATAGATATAGAGCACCTTCAAACTCAACATGATCATGCAGATGATCGAAATGTCTCAAATGATAATGTAGGTGATGAGCAGCATAATGAAAAAGATTGTCATCACTGCGGTCATTGCAGTGGCAGCCACTTATCTTGGATTTTAGTCAGTAATTCAAATACCACGGGCAAACTAAACATTATCAATAAAACGCCTTATCAAATTGATCAAACAAATACTTACCTTGAAGCGATACTTCGCCCACCCATTTCTTAATTAGATTGATTTTTAATGACCTATTTGTCCATGAGAAGGATAAAGGGTTCGTGTTTATAAATTAAAAAATTAAGAAGTTTTATGTATATATTTTTAAAAAATACAGGTTTAACCCTGTCTTTATGCATGGCTGTGAGTTTTTCAGTTGCCACTTATGGCAAACAGAAAAGTATTTCATGGCTAGATAGTCAAATAAATAAAGATCCCGAAGTTGTTGCGGCTAAAGAGTTACTTAATGCAAGTAATCATAGAGCCAAAAGCTTAACTCAAGCCGTATATAACCCAGAGCTTGAAGCAAGCTATGAAAAAGAAGGTGATTTTGATAATTACTCTATTGGTATCAGTCAAACGATAGATTTTTGGGATAAGCAATCAACAAATAAAACCATTGGTGAAATTGATGTTTATGCAAACCAGCAACAATTGTTATCTCTACTCGATTCTAAAAAGGCTAATGCCTTAACTGCATTAGTTAATTGGCAAGCAGCAAAAAAAGCTGCTCAGTTACTTTCAGAAAGAGAAGAGCAATTGCAAACGCTCGTTGGAATTGTTGAAGACAAACGAAAAGCTGGACTTCTAGAGCCACTTGACGCTGAGCTAGTCTATTTAAACTTGTCGCAAATTTTTAGTGAAATATCTGAGTCTCAAATTGCTTTGAAAAATGCAGAGGTAAAGGTTCAGGAGTTATTGCCTGATTGGACGCCTAATACTACCAATTTGTTTTCATTTACTTTTGGAGCAACAAGCTACTCATTTAACTCCCAGTGGGTTGAGGAACATCCAAAAGTTAAACTTGCTAGAGCGAAATGGAAGGGACAACAATCTAAAGCTCAACTAACCACTATGGAATCTAAAGCTAATCCAACCATTGGCGTTAGCGCAGGGAAAAGTGGAGATGAAGACTTGGTTGGTGTGACTTTTTCAATGCCTTTAAACATCAGAAATAACTATACAGATAATGTTAAAGCCGCTTATTCAGAAGCCATTGCAGCCGAGGCGAATTTTCAGTCGGTATATCGAAAGCAGTCTTTTGAAGCAAAAGCTAATTATGAATCGCTTAATGTCAGTAGAAAATATTATGAGCAATGGCAAAAACTGACAAAAGGCAGATTAGATAGCAGCGAAAACTTATTAAATAAGCGCTGGCAAGCTGGTGATATTAATACTTCTGACTACTTACTTGCATTAAATCAACGTGCGGAAGGGCTTCATGCAGGAATACGTTTGGAAAATCAATTCAAGCTTGCAGAAATATCCTTCATTTTAAGTATGGGTCAGTTATCCAAATTTGAGATTTGAGCGCTTTGTTTTTTCAGTAGCGAAAAACGAAATCTTAAATTTATTAAAAATATAGGTTACAAAAATGAATACAGTAATTAGTAAAAAATTTTTAGCCGTAGTAATTAGCAGCCTGTTAGTTGGGTTTACTACAAATCATGATGCTTTTGCACAGTCGTCAGATGGAACTGGTTCTGTCACAAACGTTTCGAAACAAGAAGAAAAAGAACATCAAGATGAGCATGAACACGAAAAGGGACATGAAGAAGATAAAGGTGACCATGACGAGCACGGCCATGAAGGTGGTAATAAAGAGGGAGAAGAAGAACATGAAGAAGGTATCACTATTGATCCAAAGAAGATGTCGCTTGCTAAAATTAAAGTGGAAAGTGTTAAGCCTGAATATCAATTTAGCTCCGTATATGCACCTGGCGAAATAAAAGCTAATGGCTATAAAAGTTATGTGGTATCACCACGTACAGAGTCAGTCATTATCAGTCGCCATGCAGCGCTTGGCGAGTATGTAGAAATAGGTCAGAAGTTAGTTACATTATTTAGTGAAGCAATGGCACAAGCACAAGCTGACTATTTAATCGCTTCAACCGAATGGCAACGTGTAAAAAAGCTGGGTAATAAGACGGTGAGTGAAAGTCGATTATTACAAGCTGAAACAACATACAATGCGAGCTATGGCAAGCTCATTGCTTTAGGGTTAACTGAAAAAGCAATAAATGGTATTTCTAACAAAGACATTAAAGCATTTGGGCAATATGCATTAACGGCGCACCGTGAAGGTGTCGTGCTTCAAGACGACTTTATCCAAGGGCAACGTGTTGATGCTGGGGATTCAGTCATGTTGTTAGCTGATGAAAAACAACTATGGGTTGAAGCAAAAGTTTCTCCAAATAAAAAGCTAAATTTATCAATTGATTCTCCTGCGGTACTTAAATTAGAAGGCCAGAGTTACAATGCCAAAGTTATCCAAGAAGCCCATACAATTGATCCCGTAACTCGTACAAGAATTATTAGATTGGGGGTACAGAATGCTGATGATAACCTTCATTCAGGTATGTTTGTAAAAGTTTACTTTCAGTTTGCCACAAAGCAGAAAGTGATGGCTGTGCCAGAAGAAGCATTGATCCGCAGCGCAGATGGTGATTGGACCGTATTTGTCGAAGACCACCCTGGAGAATTTAAAGCTGTAGAAGTAGAACTAGGCCGAGCCTTAGGTGATTTTAGGGAAATCATTGGCCTTGATAGTGGGACGCGAATTGTAACCAAAGGCGCATTTTTTGTTGCTTCTGAAATCGCTAAAGGCGGATTTGATCCGCATAACCACTAAGGAGCAAGACTATGTTTAATAAAATAATAGATTGGTCTGTTAATAATAGACTCCTGATTTTGATTGCGCTGTTTGCCACAATTGTCGGCGCAATTATGGTTATACCAAAACTAAATTTAGATGCCTTTCCTGATGTTACTAATGTTCAAGTTGCTGTAAATACTGAAGCGCCAGGACTAGCTGCTGAAGAAGTTGAACAACTCATTACGTACCCCATTGAAGCGGTCATGTATGCCTTACCTGATGTAGAACAAGTGCGCTCAATTTCTAAAACAGGCTTGTCTGGCGTCACGGTTGTTTTCAAAGAAGGCACCGACATTTACTTTGCAAGACAACTTGTATTTGAGCGTCTTCAAGCCGCAAAAGAACGATACCAGAAGGTGTCGGCACACCCGAAATGGGGCCAAACACCTCAGGGCTAGGCCAAGTATTTCAGTACCTTCTTATTTCAGATAAAGATGCAGGCTATGATGCTATGGCACTCAGGAGTCTCAATGATTGGGTAGTAAAATTACTCGTTATGCCTGTCGATGGTGTTACTGATGTACTCTCCTTTGGAGGTATTGTTAGGCAGTACCAAGTAAATGTAGATCCATCTAAGCTTCTTTCTTATAACCTAACGCAAGAAGACGTTGTTGGTGCCCTAGATAACAACAATGCCAATGTTGGCGGATGGTATATGAACCGTGGGCAAGAGCAGCTTGTTATTAGAGGTGCAGGTTGGTTTGAAAGTGGTGACGCTGGTATTAGTAATATCAAACAAGTTCCCGTCAAAACAGTTGATGGGACAGTTGTGACGGTTTCGGATATTGCTAAAGTTGAAATGGGCAGTGAAATTCGTCAAGGTGCTGTCACAATGACGCGCAAAACCGAAGACGGTAAAGTCGAAAATTTAGGTGAAGTTGTCTCTGGCATTGTCTTAAAACGCATGGGGTCTAATACTAAAGCCACCATTGATGGTATCAATGCAAGAATCCCATTAATTAATCAAGCATTGCCTAAAGGTGTTCGCTTTGAACCATTTTATGATCAGGCTGATTTGATTGAAAAAGCCGTTGATACAGTAGTTGATGCACTATTACTAGCATTTATTTTCATCTGTATTGTATTAGCACTATTTTTAATGAATATACGTGCAACCTTCCTTGTCCTAATATCTATTCCAATTTCAATTGGTATCGCGTTAATGATCATGGCTTGGTGGGGCATTTCTGCAAACCTTATGTCATTGGGTGGCATTGCCGTAGCCATTGGTATGCTAGTTGATGGTTCAGTCGTGATGGTTGAAAACATGTTTAAGCATTTAAATAGACCAGACTCTACCCATTTAAAAACTGTAAAAGAAAGAGTGCCTAGTGCTGATACTGATCCACATGATGTAGAACAAGATGAGCATGGTATTAAGTTACGTCTTCAAAATGCGGGTAAAGAAGTGGCTCGTCCCGTATTTTTTGCAGCTTCTATTATTTTAGTCGTATTTACGCCTTTATTTAGCTTTGAAGGTGTTGAGGCAAAGTTATTTCAACCTATGGCAATAAGCATCATTTTAGCTGTTATATCTGCTATTGTGGTTGCGTTGTTTGTTGTACCCGCTTTAGCTACTTATTTATTTAAGTCAGGTGTAAAAGAGAGGGAAAGCTTTGTTCTTAGGCCATTAGACAAACTCTACAGAAAAGGGCTTACATTCGCACTAAAACGCACCAAATTAGTCATTTCAGCCGCACTTATATTAGTTTTCTCTGCCTTTGCATTAGTTCCATTAATTGGTACTGAATTTGTACCTGAGTTAGAAGAAGGGACGATAAACTTAAGAGCAACGCTTGCACCTTCTTCCAGTTTAGATACCGCGCTCACTGTGGCACCAATTCTAGAAGAAAAACTAATGGCTTTCCCTGAAGTAACCTATGCATTAAGCCGAATTGGTCGAGCAGAAATAGGTGGAGACCCAGAGCCTGTGAATAACATCGAAATTTACATAGGGTTGAAGCCTGTTTCTGAGTGGACCAGTGCATCTAATCGATATGAACTTCAAGGAAAAATGGAGAGATCTTTAGAAGAATTCCCTGGGTTGCTACTCAACTTTTCTCAACCTATTGCGACTCGTGTCGATGAGCTACTATCTGGTGTTAAGGCTCAGTTGGCGATAAAGTTGTTTGGGCCTGAACTTGAGGTACTGGCGGCTAAAGGTCAAGAAATAGAAACAGCAATTAAAAACATTGAAGGTGCAAGGGATGTTGCATTGGAGCAAATTGCTGGTGAAGCGCAATTGGTGATAAGTCCTAACAGGCAAGAACTATCGCGCTTTGGATTGTCTGTGAGTGACATAATGGAGGTTGTGCGTGATGGTATTGGTGGTGTTGAAGCCGGACAAATAATCAATGGTAATGAACGTTATGATATTTACGTTCGCATAGAGGAAGAGTACCGAAGTAACAAAGAAGCTATTGCTGATATTCGGCTTCAATCACCTACTGGTGCTTGGGTGCGACTGGGTGACGTAGCCTCAGTCTCATTTGAGTCAGGCCCACCACAAGTTAGACGCGATGATGTACAACGAAGAGTCGTTATCCAAGCAAATGTACAAAATCGAGATATGGGAAGCGTGGTTGCCGATATCAGAACGGTAATTGCTGAAAAGGTTGACTTACCTTCAGGTTATTCTGTTTCGATTGGCGGCCAGTTCGAAAGTCAAAAACGTGCTCAAAATAGGTTAGCTATAGTTGTACCTTTATCGTTAGCACTAATCGCACTACTACTTTACTTTGCCTTTGGTTCTGTTGGTCAAGCTATGCTGATATTGGTCAACGTGCCGCTTGCTGTAATTGGCGGAGTTTTCTCCTTATATTTATCTGGACAATACTTGTCTGTACCAAGCTCCGTTGGCTTTATTACCTTATTTGGTGTAGCGGTATTGAATGGGGTCGTTATGGTAGAAAGTATCAACCAACGTATTAAAGACGGTCTAGAAGCATCTAAAGCCGTTTTTGAAGGCGCTACTTCAAGATTAAGACCTGTACTTATGACTGCTATAACATCAGCTTTAGGTTTGATACCGATGTTAATGTCTAATGGTGTTGGTGCAGAAATACAGCGCCCCTTAGCGAGTGTTATTGTTGGCGGCTTGGTAACTGCAACACTGTTAACATTATTTGTTTTACCTGTTTTATATCGCTGGTTTTCAGAGAAAAAAATAAAAGAGCTATCCAGATAAAATGACTGTGAACTCTAACCCCACGCTAAAGTCACGTTTAGCGTGGGGTTATTGAGTAGATGAACGAAAAGAAAGATTAGATTTAACAATAAACTAATAGTCATGACTGCTTTGTCGGAATATTTGTCGTTAAACAGGCAAAAGCTAACTTCCGCTTTCGTATCTTTGCAGTCTTAATCTTTATGTGTCTCAAGGTCGGCTTATGGCACAAACCGGAAATAGCTTCCAATTAACTCCGTATTTAAATTTTAGGTTTTAGCTGGGCTCTAATTAATAAATCATAATCTATTTGCAACACCTCGCTTAAATTCAAACTATTCTGAAGTTAACGCAAATTTTCAATTTAATTGGTGCTGGCCGAATAAAGGCTCATATGAGAATCAAATCGCCAGCTTCTTAAATAGAAACTAAAGATGTGACCGTTAAAAGGTTTATGCTAATTAAAAAATAACTACTCTTAACTATGACTCAGTTTTCTCTTTATAGTCACACAAATCCTCAATTATACAACTTCCACATTTTGGTTTTCTCGCTGTACACGTATAGCGCCCATGTAAAATAAACCAATGATGGAGGTTAAACATAAATTCTTTCTTATTTGGCGTATTTTTAATTATAGCCTGTTCAGTCTGCTCAACAGTCTTACCCTTAGCGTAACCAGTACGGTTTGCAAGACGTTGGATGTGAGTATCTACTGCTAAAAAGTATCTACCTTCATTATCTTTTAGCCAGCCAAAGGCAGTGTTGAGTACAACATTAGCGGTTTTACGGCCAACGCCTGGTAGGGCTTCTAATGCTTCACGATTTTCTGGCACGATGCTGTCATGTTCATCCACCAAAATTTGGCACATTTTGTACACGTTGGCAGCTTTAGAATTAAATAAGCCAATGGTTTTTATATAATCACGCAGTGTGTCGTGGCCTATATCTAAAATGGCTTNTTGTGGTGTATTAGCCACAGGAAACAACTTTCGAGTGGCTTTATTAACGCCTACATCGGTTGCTTGTGCTGAAAGAGTTACTGCTACGAGTAACTCAAATGGGCTTGAATATTCAAGCTCTGTAACTGGATGTGGATTATCGTCGCGCAGGCGCGACAGTATTTGGTGACGTTTTTCTTTATTCATGCAACTTAAAACGTATTAGTGCTAATTGTTGCTCTAATACGTTTTCCCCTTAAGTTAAGCTAGTAACACGTGCTCGAGGTCCTTTTTCAGCCTCTGGCGGTGCAACTTGTTTTGATTTTATTTGTGCGTCAATTACGTTTTTTGCAGCAATAAGTAACCCAAGCCCTAAAAAGGCACCCGGTGGTAAAATTGCCAGTAAAAATTGGTTATCAAAGTTAAATACTTCTATGCGCAAGCTCTGTGCCCATGGGCCAAGTAATAAGTCGGCACCATCAAATAAAGTACCTTGACCAATTAGTTCGCGCATTGCGCCTAAAACAACAAGCACAATCATAAAGCCTAAGCCCATCATTAAGCCGTCAAATGCTGATAAATGAACAGGATTTTTAGAGGCGTATGCTTCGGCGCGGCCAATAATGGCGCAGTTAGTTACAATCAACGGGATAAAAATCCCCAATGATTGATACAAACCAAAGGTGTAAGCGTTCATAAGTAATTGAACTATAGTTACAAAGCCCGCGATGATCATGACAAATACAGGTATACGAATATCTTTTGGCACCCAGTTACGCACAATTGATACGGTAACATTGGAGCCTATTAGTACGAGTAAAGTTGCTAAGCCTAAACCTAAAGCATTTGTTACAGTTGAGGTAACGGCAAGCAGTGGGCATAAACCTAAAAGCTGCACAAGGGCAGGGTTATTTACCCATACTCCTTCTTTGTATAATGTTTTTAACTCACTCATTTAGCTACCTCCATACATTCGGCATTAGGTGCTGCAAAAATATCATCAAAATTAGTTTGTGCGAACAATACGGCATTTTTAACAGAGCCCACTACAGCACGGGGCGTTATGGTCGCGCCTGTAAATTGATCAAACTGGCCGCCATCTTTTTTTACAGCCCAGCGAGCGTCTTCTTCGCCTTCAACCGTTAAGCTTTTAAATGTTGTAATCCAAAGTGATTTTTTAACTTCGACTTTGTCACCTAAACCAGGGGTTTCTTCGTGTTTAGTCGTACGAACGCCAGCAATAGTGCCATCGCTCAATACCGCTGTTAATAAGTTAATATCGCCACTGTAGCCGTTTGGCGTAACATGCCTAATAACAACAGCGACTGGTTTCTTGTTTTTACGAGCACGGTAAATTACTTGATTTGCGTGTGGGCCTAGTTTTTCGTCAGTAATAATTACGCAATCTTGTGATAATTGATTGTCGTACGATTTTGGGTCGAGCACTTCTTGTAGCTGCGCAGTAAGTTGTAGTTGTTCTTGCTCTGCAATTTTATCGGCAGTAAGTGCATTGATAGAGGCAACTAAGCCCGTCGTTGCTAACGCAAACGCAGTTAAAATAGCACCATTTTTAGCCATTGACGAAATGATCATTTTACTGCTCCATGGCCATAAGTACGTGGCTGTGTGTAGTAGTCTATTAGCGGCACTGCAATATTAATCAATAATACGCTAAATGCGATGGCATCAGGAAAACCACCAAAGGTACGAATTAAATAAATTAGTAAGCCAATTAGCGCGCCATAAATTAAGCGCCCTTTGTTAGTTGTTGCTGCAGATACCGGATCGGTTGCTATAAAAAAGGCCCCCATCATTGTGGCACCACTTAATAAGTGAAATAGGGTACCCGGCTCTGTACCAGGTGATGCAATATAACCAATCGCACTACATAGTGCTAAACTTGCAATAAAACTTACAGGAATATGCCAGTTAATTATTTTTGCTTTTAATAAATATAAACCACCCGCTAAAAATCCTAAGTTAACCCACACCCAACCAAGGCCAGCCCATTCGTTAAATAGTGGCTTTTGCATACTTTCGGTAACGGTTAAACCGTGTGCTATGTCTGTTTTAATGGTATCCAGCGGTGTTGCCATTGTTAGGCCATCAACCCCTGCACGCACTTGATCTAGGCTAAACCCAGAGGCCGTAAAATCGGTAAATATTAGCCTTAGCTGATCAGCAAAGCCTATTGGTGTATTTATTAAATCAGTTACTGGCAACCATGCGGTCATTTGTACCGGAAACGAAACTAAAAGCAGTACATAAGCCGCCATTGCTGGATTGAATAAGTTAAACCCAAGGCCGCCATAAAGTTGCTTAACGATAACGATAGAAAATAAACAGCCAATAATAATTATCCACCAAGGTGCAAGTGGTGGAATACTCAGTGCCAATAACACGGCAGTAAGCCACGCACTGCCATCACTTAATGCAGGCCAAACAGGGCGCTTTCGTATTAGCATTATTGCAGCTTCAAATACGCTTACAGCAACAAGCGCTAGTACCAGTTGAATAAGCACACCTGTACCAAAAAAGAAAACTTGAGCAATTAGCCCAGGAATACACGCAGCAATAACGCTAAGCATTAATCGCGTTAACGATTTATGGCTGTGATTATGCGGCGAACTGGCCATGGTTAATTTCATGACTGATTATTTCCTTCTTTTTGTAACTTTTTAGCTTTTGCTCTCGCAATTGCAGCAGCCACGGCGGCTTTTTTCTTATCGTCGGC
>NZ_AUTN01000071.1:0-592 GCF_000497955.1 Pseudoalteromonas sp. TAE56 | reverse complement strand
TAAACCAGCTGATACTTGCTAGGCGTTCGCGGTATTGTTTAACCGTTTGATTGAAAAAGATGAGTTCAACTTTACTTAGCTTTTCACCTTGTACATATTTTTGCGTTAGCAATGTGCCTTTACAGAGTTTATGCCAGCGAATAATAAGCGCTTTATCATTTAGCCTATTCGCTTTCTTATCATCAACATACAATACTAAATGCGTATGATTACTCATGACGGCATAAGCACATACATCAATGCAAAATATTTTTGCTAATACGAGCAACCTATCTTCAACCCAGCCTCGTCGATGCTCATAAGATTGACCAGTAAAACGGTCTTCACCACACAAAAAAGCACGACGCACGCAACGTGAAATACAGTGGTAGTATTTTGTATCAACCAAACTTACTTGACGCTTTCTTGCGATTGCCATAAGACACCCTGCTTATTTTTTACACTAAATAAAAGCTAGTCTTTAACTTCTAAAAGTGCAAAATTTAGGATGGGTGTCTTGTTTATTATGTTAAACCAGCTGATACTTGCTAGGCGTTCGCGGTATTGTTTAACCGTTTGATTGAAAAAGATGAGTTCAACTTTACTTAGCTTT
>NZ_AUTN01000070.1:0-93365 GCF_000497955.1 Pseudoalteromonas sp. TAE56 | reverse complement strand
TGGCTCGCGAGCAGGTGTATGGCGTTTACTTAAACTCTTTAAAAAATACGATATACCGGTCACCATTTTTGCAGTGGCGATGGCCCTTGAGCGCCACCCCGATGTAGCTAAAGCCTTTGTTGAAGCAGGCCACGAAATTGCAAGCCATGGCCTGCGCTGGATTAATTATCAAAACATTGATAAACAAACTGAGCGCGAGCATATGCAACAAGCCATTGATGTCATTAAAACGCTTACAGGTAAAAAGCCCAAAGGCTGGTATACCGGCCGAACTAGCCCAAATACCGCAGGCCTTGTTGTTGAGAATGGCACATTTTTATATGACGCCGACGATTACAGCGACGACCTGCCCTTTTACAGTATTAAAGAAGGTAAACCACAGTTAATAGTGCCCTACACGCTTGATGTAAACGACATGCGCTTTGCAGCTGTTCAAGGCTTTAATGCAGGGGATCAGTTTTTTAATTACTTAAAAGATGCATTCGATACGCTCTACGAGGAAGGCGATCCAGAAGGTGAAAACTCCCCTAAAATGATGTCGATAGGTTTGCATTGCCGCTTAATTGGCAGACCTGGAAGAATAAAAGCATTAGCGCGGTTTTTAGAATATGCCCGCTCGCATGAGCAGGTTTGGTTTGCCACGCGCGAGCAAATCGCCGAGCACTGGCTTAAAAAACACCCGTATAAAAAAGCTTAGTTCCGATATACCATTCAGAATAAACTCTAATAGCTTAAACAAAAAAAGCCCAGCAATGCTGGGCTTAAGGTCACTTTAGGAGTAGTGAAATTTATTCAAAAGAAACTGTGATGATATTCGAACACACATTTTCTGTTACACATAATTGGTAATCGTACGATGGTAACGTAGCTCCACGCACGTAATCACGGTAACGACCACTATCTGATGTTGTATCTACCAGCTCACCGTTACGGTATACGCTTAGAGATTCAGCACCAACTTCTTCCCAGCTTAAATCTACTCGCATAGTATCAAGGCGAGACTTATTAGCACGCTTTAAGGTCAGTTCTAGCTCTACATCACTTACTACAACCGTTTGAGTTGATGTACTTGTATTGCCTTCACTATCTGTTACCGTAAGTTCAACATCGTAATTACCTGATGCTGCATACACATGCATAGGGTTTTGATCAGATGATGTTGCACCATCACCAAAGTCCCAGCTCCACTGTATAATATCGTTATTAGCATCAGTGCTTGAGTCCGTAAAATTAACTGTTAGACCTTGTGTTTCAGCCTCAAAATCTGCGCGTGGTGGTTGTGGGCTAACTTCGCCAATAGCGCTTAGCGTTAATGACCAACCATTAATTGTGCCGGTATCGGCTGNCGGCAGTATCTTCTACTTGTAGTGTCCAATCGCCGGTAGCTACTTCACCGTTAAATGATTCAGACGTAAAGCTTCTAACAATATCATCTGCTGAACCACCTACATTGCTTTGTAGTGTTACTTGTGTGCCTTGGGCAGATACTAACTTAACCACTAAGTCGCCAGAGTAAGTATGAGAAATATCAACATCTGCTGTAGTGCCAAATACGGTTAAATCATCGCCAATGTTAATTACTGATACGGCCCCTACTGGTGAGTTATCAGGAATTTCAACGCTTTGACTACTGCTATAAGTAAAGTCGTTTAATCCTACAGGCTGAATCATTAAATCAACTGATTGCTGCTTAACAATATCACCTGCCGTAGCTGTTACCATCAGCTCGTAATCACCCCACTGAGTGTCAACGTCTGTTTCAACGTTAAGTCTTACTTCATCGCCAGGACGCGCTGTAACTGCTGATAAGTAAGCACCAGCTAATGTTGTTGATAATTCAAGCGTTACTTCTTCATCCCACTCGGCAATAGAGCCAATTGTAAATGTGTAGTATGTAGCCTGGCCGGCCTCAACTTGTTGCGTAAGTGGATCGGCTGAAATTTTAAAGCCTGGTGTTGGATCGGCATCAATAAGTGCCTGGTTTACATTAAGACGAGTACCTGCAACAGTTACACCTTGTAGCGCAGCATTCGCATCGCCAGAGCTCATTAGTAGTTCTTTAAGCTCTTGAGTACTTAGCTCAGGATTAACCGATAACACTAACGCTGCAGCACCTGCAACATGGGGGGTTGCCATTGAAGTACCTGAGTATGACGCGTAACTTTCACCCGGTGTAGTAGATAAAATAGCTGTGCCTGGTGCGCCCATGTCAACACTTGTTAAACCATAGTGCGAAAACCACGAAATATCATCAGTTTGATTCGTACTAGCAACCGATAACACACTGGCGTTTTCATAGTTTGATGGGTAGTGAGGGTTAACATCGTTATCAATAGTATCGTTACCCGCTGCAGCTACAAATAGTAAATCGGCCNTTCGCTAGAGTCTATAGCATCAGCTAATGCTTGGCTGTAACCACCACCGCCCCAGCTATTGTTTAATACGCGTAGGTTAACTCCAGAATTTTTAAGGCCAACCATATAATCAATACACTTAATAGCGTCTGATGTTGAACCATTACCCGCAGCATCTAAAAACTTACAACCTACAAGTGATACTTCATGATTTACACCCACTACTCCCACAGAGTTATTACCACTGGCACCTATAGTTCCAGACACATGCGTTCCGTGACCTTCATCATCCATAGGGTCACCGCTATCGGTAATCGCATTAATACCATGAATATCATCGATAAAGCCATTACCGTCATTATCGATACCATCGCCTGCAATTTCAGAGGTATTTACCCACATATTGCTCGCTAAATCACTATGACTATAATCAATACCTGTATCAATTACACCCACAACTACATCTCGGCTACCTGTAGAAATCGTCCATGCTTCGACTGCATCAATGNCCGCCAGTCTGACCTTCATTATTTAAGCCCCAAAGCTCGTCAAAGCGAGGATCATTTGGTGCGCTTGCTATACTTACACGATAATCAGGTTCTACGTATTCAATTGCTTGATGAGACTTTAAAAGAGCAATAGCGTCTTTAGTACTCATTCCCGACACTTTAAACTTAGCTAAACGCCCTGAAAGTAAAGACGTATAACTGTCGTCAATTTCATCTTTATTTATATCAGTAATTTTAGCTTTAACTAATGAACGAGCCTGCTTACGCATTTCTTTCGTTGCATTACTTTTATATTTAACAATTATTGAATCACTGCTAGCAGCTACAGATTGCTTTACACCCACATCAGGAAGTTTTGCTGCAGCTAAACACGGTAGTAAAGCAAGAGTAATAATAGATAATTTTGTTTTCATTGTTCTATCCATAGTTTTGTTGGGTTAGCTTAGATGCTCTAAGCACGTTCTTTCACTATTTCGAGTACAAGGGATCACATGGCATATGTTTAGGAAACAACCAAACGAATCATTAAACAAGCTAAAAAATGAAAACGCTGTAAAAACCAACTATTTTGACCAGTTAATGTATTAAAAAAACATTAAATACAGACCTTTTAATGAAATTAACACTCAGCAACTTACCTAATACAGGGCCGTTAATTTTTACTGCTTTTTATATCAAATTAATAAAAAAAAACAAAAACCTTCATAAGCAACTGAAAAATAAAAACTAAATAATTGGTAAAAAATGATGATTTAAGAAATGACATTAGAGGAATACAGTAATTGGGTACTTAATAGTTAACAGTTATTAAACGTAAGTTAAGAATAATGACAAATCGCTTAGTAATAATTATTAATGACATCGTAAATTTTACTTTAGAGCTTTTCAGGTGGATCACAAAACATTATATCGGCACGGCATGCTGACACAGCAAATACCTTATAAAACCTATAAAATTTAAGGTGTTTGGTTTTAATATTTCAAGGAGAAAATAATGAAGTTGAACAAATCACTTTTAAGCTGCGCAGTAGCAATTGCAATGGGTACTAGCTTTGCCTCTTATGCAGATACGCCAAGCAAGTCAGCATCAAACTCAGAACTTGCTACTAACGTTTCTGTAGCAAGTATTGAAAACTCGATGACTCTAACACAAACTTTTAATGAAAATACTGCGCTACTAACTCAAGACGGCGACAGCAATACCATGCTTGTTACTACGACAGGTAACAACAATGAAACTGAAGTTTCTCAACTTCAATCTGGAAACTACGGTGAAGTTACAACTATTGGCGATAACAACGCGCAAGTATACGCCCAAGATGGTGTTGCTAATGGTTTTATTACTGAGGTGACTGGCAATAATAACATGTTATTTGTTTCGCAATTTGGCCAAGGCTTTTTTGTAAATAACGAAGCAATTAATATTGTAACTGGCGATGATAATATCATTGATGTTGAACAAGGCACTGGTGGCCACTGGTTCTACAACATGGATATGCAAGGAAACGCAAATGAAATCACCTCACTACAAACAGGTGAATGGCATGAAGCTGAAATAACCATGCTTACGGGCGACGAAAATGTTCTCGATTTAGTACAAGATGGATATTGGAGTACATTCAAAGTAAGTAGTCTTCAAGGTAATGAAAATGAACTTGAAGTTGAGCAATTGGGGGATCGCAATACAGCAACATTTAGCTCCATTTCTGGTGATGCTAATGAGCTTTCAATTGAACAAGATGGTAATACAAACGCAGTAACATTTGCAGCCGTTATTGGCAACGATAATGAAATAGATTTAGATCAAGAAGGATCAATGAATACTATTGAATCTAACTTGTTTGAAGGCTCAAATAACGAAGTTTCTGCTACACAAGTTGGCGCTGAAAACTTAACAACTGCCGATATTATTGGTGATAATAACGAAGTTACTGCCATCCAAATGGGTGACTTAAACGAAACTTATATGGGTGTTATTGGCTCTGATAATGAGTTTATGACCAATCAAGTGGGCGATTTAAACTCGGTTCATTTAGCTAACTTTAATGGCACAGGTAACGATGTTGATTTGGTTCAGTCTGGTGATGAAAATGCAATGCTAGTGCAATCGTCATACCCCGATGTATCACTTACATCTAATAATAACGATATCGATATTACCCAAAATGGCTCGCAAAACGAAGCAATTGTTACACTTGCAGGCATTTTAGACAGTAACGATAATCAAATTGATATTGCACAAAATGGCATGTTAAATCTTATTGATATGATGGTTGAAGGCAACAACCATAGTATTGATATTTCACAAACAGGCGAAGGTAACTGGGTTACTGGCGTTGAACAATCAGCATTTTTAGTTGGCGGTGAAAACGTATCATTTAGTGTTACTCAAATTGGTAACGATAACATTGTTGAAGGCTCTGTAATTGGCTTTAACAGCACTGTATCTGTTACCCAAATGGGTGATGGAAATACAGCAACAATTACTCAAATGTAATTATTGAGGTGGGGAGAGCGACCCTCTCCCCATTTTAAATTATGAAAAAAAACATTAGCTTTAATAGTTACCTACTCACACTCTTCCTATGTTTTTCTGGGGCAACTCATGCTGCTGATGAACTAGAAATAGATGGCTTATTACTAGATAGAAGTATTAGCCGCTTTGGTCATCAATTTTATTATGAATTTTCAAACTATTGGCGAGATCTCCCCTCAACGGCTGGTTTTAATATAGAAATAAAAGAAACCGTAATACCAAAAGCAGGTACACAGCTTTCTTTAATAATGAATAACCAGCTTGTTTACGCGACTTATTTAGGTCGCAGATTAGAACCCCTTGATGAGCGTGTAGAGCAAGCTGTTTATACAGTAATAGATGCAATGGCTCGCTCAAACATGGCTGCATCAACCCCTGATATGGCTAAAGATGGATGGTAAAATGAAAAAAATAGCCCTTATAATAATAACAACATTAAGCTTTTCGTCCCAAGCGACTGAAATAATTTATACCCCAATCAACCCAAGCTTTGGTGGAAACCCACTAAACGCAAATATGTTGCTGAGCAAAGCGCAAGCTCAAAACAAGCATAAAGCGCCAGTAATCGAAAAAGGTTACGCTGAACAATTTCAAGATTCTTTAGAGCGCACCTATTTAAACCGCATGGTAAGAGAAATTACCGATATGGCATTTGGTGAGGACATAGAAGATAGCCTTTTTAATCAGGACTCTATTTTTATGAGTGGTGATTATCAAATTGAAGTTATAACCAGCACAACCGATTCTATTACAGTAAAAATAACAAATATATTAGATGACTCTGTTGTAATAATTGAAGTACCGAGGTTTGGATAATGTATAAACTACTAATAACAATAACATTACTGGGTTTGAGCGGCTGTGCAAGTTTGGGAAATCTTATTCCACCATCACAGCAAAAAGCTATTAGCTTAGAGCCAACTGAATTATTTGCGGATCTAAAAAACCTACCTAAACCTGTCGGTAGTATTCCTGTGTCGGTTTACTCATTTAGAGATCAAACCGGGCAATATAAGCCACAAACTAACGTAAGCTCGTTTTCGACGGCTGTTACTCAAGGTGCTAACTCAATACTTGTCCAAGCACTACACGAATCAGATTGGTTTACGCCAGTAGAACGTGAGGGTTTACAAAATATTTTAACTGAGCGAAAAATCATTCGTGCGGGTCAAGCCGATAATCCTAACCAAGCTGATTTACCACCGCTTACCACCGCCAAAATTATTTTAGAAGGCGGTATTATAAGCTACGACACCAATGTAAAAACAGGTGGTTTAGGTATGGAGTACTTTGGTATAGGCGCCTCTGAGCTTTATCGCGAAGATGCTATTTCAATATATCTACGTGCTGTTGATGTTCGAACAGGGCAAGTATTACTAAGTGTAGCCACCAGCAAAAAAGTATTAAGCCAAGAAATGCGTGCAGGATTTTTTAGATACGTGAGCTACAAACGTTTAGCCGAAGCTGAAGCTGGCTTTAGCGACAACGAACCTATGAGTATTTGTGTAACACAAGCAATAGAAAAAGCGCTTACAGATCTTATAACAAAAGGTATTGATAAAGGCTTATGGGCTAAAAAATCAGCGTAAACTGATTTCCTGAATTAACTAAAGGCTACATATTGTAGCCTTTATAGGTTATGTGACTAGTTAGTTGAAAATAACTCGCTTACCCTAACTTTATAAGAATCTAGAGGATAAAATTTTACTTAATTGACTTAATTGACCTAGATAACATCTTGGTGGCTTTACTCTTATTTAGCCATTGGCAGCAAAACTGATATATAGCGCTGAGCCCAATTAGCAAGTTCTACTCTATTGCGTGAGTTCGTTTTTTTAAACGCGCTATAAAGATGTGTTTTTACAGTATGGTCACTAATATTAAGTTTATCAGCAATTGTATGATTACTCGCACCTTGTGCAATTAAATGAATAACAGACTTTTCACGCTTTGTTAAATGATCGTAATCGTCCTGCTTTAATTCGATGTCGTCGTGTAGGCTATTAAACGATGATGCTACGGCTAAAATATCGTTAAATGCTTTTGAAATCACTTTGCGTGTAAACCAAAGCTCGCCAGTATTAACCCGAAGTAATCCTTTGAAAATATCTTCTGGTGCATCTGATTTATAAAAAACACCATTAAAATGGTTAAGTAATAAGTTTTGCTCGCACACATCTTCTCTATCAACATTAAAAATGACAACGTTATAGTGTTTAGCTAAACAAATAAGATCTGCAGGAATGAGGTCTTGCCATTTGCTTTTAGCACCATCGATTAAAAACAAATCATAATTAGCTCGCTGCTCAGTTTTAGGCACAGCATCATCCATTTTAACATCACTAAACAATGCTTGAAGCGTTCTTAAAATAGCGGTGTAATTATGTGAGTGAAAAGATGTTTGAAATGTTGTTTTTACAAATACTGAGCTTTTATCTAGCATAAATTTCGTCCTTGAAACATTTACCCCACATTACCGAAACCAAATACAACTTACAATCAGATTTTGGTATTAAAGCGATATTCTTATATTTCATCCTAAAATAAATAAAGACGAATAAAATCAGCATATAACCATCATTTATTTCATTTTAAAAATTGCTTTTATAAGATAAATAACAGATCGGATTAGTCGCTTAGTAACTTATAAAATCGAGTTGTTACGCCATTTGTCCAACCAAATCCCTGCTGTACTTGATATTCACCTCCACTAGCTAAAACATTAGGGGTGCACACATTATATTTTTCGAGCAAGCACTTATTTATCTCAAAATTTTGCTCAACCATCTTTAGCCAGTTTTGCATTATATTCGTGCTTAATTGTGTAATACCGTAATTATTAAGCCCTTTTACAGCAAACCACTGCAATGGTGCCCAACCATTTGGGCTATCCCATTGTTGTGATGTATGAGTAATGGTTGTAACAATACCACCCTCTTTTAAAAAATCATTAGCTAGTAACGTTGCTACTTTAGTTGCTTGGTCATTGCTGGCTAAATTAACAAATAACGCTGTAGTTGCCGCGGCACTAAGTATTGGAGATTGAGTGGCCAACCGGCCGTTATAATCAACAAAAAAGCCGATGGATTCATTCCAAAGATACGTATTTATAAGTGCTTTACGATTGCCAGCAAGTGATTTGTAATGCTGAGCTTGCTCACTATTGCCGAGCAGTTTAAAAAACTCACTTAGCCGACTTTCTAAGTTATATATAAGGCAGTTTAAATCAATAGGAACAATATCAGTGGTTTGAATAGAGCTTAGTAAATTAGATTCTCCCAACCAACGAGAACTAAAATCCCATCCCGACTCACACGCAGCACGAATATTACGATAAAAATCAGCTTTACTTTCCTCAGCTAACTCTTGTGCTAACTCTAAATCTTCTCGTAGTGACTCAGCCCTTGGCTCGCCCGCATCATCCCAATAACGATTTAAAATACCGCCACAAGGCATTCTTACCACGCGGTTTGAACTCAATATATTATCTGAAAGCAACTGCGCGCCTTGCATCCAAAACCTATATTCTTTTTCAAGCGCTGCAACACACATATTAAGCCATTTCATATTAAGCGACTTACGGTGTGTATGCTCCCATAATAATTCGACCATGAGTGCTAAAACAGGTGGCTGCGAGCGTGATAAATAATAACGGCGGTTACCATTTGGAATACTGCCATAATCGTTAATTAAATCGATAAAATTAAGTAGCATATCTTCAACTACATCAATTTTATCTGCATCAATTAAACCCAAGGCTGTAAAATAGCTATCCCAATAGTAAATTTCTTGAAAACGTCCCCCAGGCACAATATAGCTGTGTTTTAGTGCAAGTAATGAGTCTTGCTTTGGAATATCGGCTTCCCTTCTAAGGCCAGTCCATAACGAATTTATATACTGTTTAACAGATGACGTATCAGCCTTAGTGCCCATTGTTAGCACTGGGGAGGTAATAAAGTGTGCGTTTACAAACTCACTAAGCTGCGCGTCATTTAAAGGAGCTAGTTGCTCATAACTTTTACATGCACTTTGCCAATTAACACGCGCAATTGCATCTGCGAATGTTTTACAGTCACTAAATACATTCTGCGTTTGAACATCTTTAAATAATTGGCTCTCGAAAAAACTCATAACTTTCCTTACTTTTAAGCTGTGGTTGCGTGTTGTGAGATAGCATCTGTACGTTTTTTGAAAAAAATCACGCTAATAAAAATTAAACTAATAGGAACCAAAGAAAAGTAAAACGCGTGCTGCCCACTAAAGTGCTCAAATACATAACCGGTTATTATTGAGCCTGTTGTGCCTCCAAGTGCCGAAAAAACCACAATCAAACCAGTCATAGCTGCATGACGATGTTTTTCAAGTGCGCTGAGCATAACGGAGTTAAGTACCGGATAAATAGGTGCCATAAAAAAACCAATTAACGGCAAAATAAATGCAGCGAGAGGAGCGTCAAACAAACTAGTTACGTTATTTTCAGTAATATTTTCAGTAAGTGGCAAGGTGATGAGTATTAAACCAGCCATAGCAACTAAACAACTGCACAATACAGCAAACCAATTAATGTGTTTAAGTACTTGCCCTGCCACTAAGCGTCCAAGCGCAAGTGCCGCAGCAAAAATACTAGCCAACTGAATACTAATAGCGACAGGGAGTTTTAAAACTTCATTATTAAATGTAGGTAACCAAGTACCTACGCCCTGCTCAATTAGCACGTATAAAAAAGCGCTAATTATGAATATAAGCACTAATGGTTGATATGTTAGCTTTAGCATCGCTATAAAGTCATACCAGCTTGAGCGTTTAGTTTTACTTACAATTGCTGGCTTTATAGGTGCTGCAATGACGCTTGCTATAACAATTAGGGTTAGAGCTGCCAGCAAGTAATAAACGTTAAGCCAAGCGGTTGAGTCACTTGGATCTATAAAAGCAGTAAAAATCCAATAACCGCTTAATACACCAACCATAAAAATGCCTTCGATGGTGTTTAGTAATGAGGAGTGGCTGTTTGCATCGTCTGTTACTTGGCCAATAATAGAGTAAACAGATACTTTAACCACAGCAAAGCCACAACCAATAGCTGCAAATAAAATTTTAAACACATAAAAGTCACTAATTAAAGCCGTACTTACACAAGCAAGCGCAACAATAGTAAGCGCCCCAAGCATGGCAAGCTTATAGCCCAAACGAGGAATAAACGAAGCCACTATAAATGACATTACCGCAATGGATAAATCTTTAAACCCTTCTAGAACTGAGGCCTCTGTTTTACTTACCCCTAGAGTATTTATTGCCTGCAAAATAACGGTACCTACACTATTTAATAAAATAGCGAAAATAAAGTAACTTGCTGCAATAGCCAGTGTGACTTTTGTTTTACTCATAACTGCCCCCGCTTTACAGCGTTATTTAAACGCTATAACGACCTTTATTGTATGCCCATAATGAGTGCATACACTGTGTGTATTTATATCAGTGAGATTTGAGTTTAGTTTAGAACAACCTCCAATGCAATCGTTTGCATTATGATTTTAACATTAACTCAACATCATTTATAAGTTAACGTTTACTCGATTGACGGGTAATTAATTCAATATCAATCACTTGTGATTCAACTTTTTCACCAGCGAGTTGTTGCATTAGCTTTTGAACTAGTAGCGTGGCTGCGTACTGTGTGTTTTGTCGGATGGTCGATAATGAAGGGTGGCTAATGTCGGCCATAGCAATATCATCAAAGCCTACTAGAGCGACATCATTAGGAATACTTACATAGCGCTCTTTTAAGGCTTTCATTGCCCCTAAAGCAACCATGTCACTACATGCAACTATAGCATCAAAATAAAGGCCTTTTTCACGCAGTAATTGGTTAATAGATTGGTACGCAGAGCTACTTGTAATATCAATAGATACAACATGTTCCTTTAATTTGTGGGTTGCTAATGCAGCAGAGTACCCTCGATGACGTTCGCTAATTTCACCATGTTCTGGGTCACCTAAAAATATAATATTTTTGGCTCCATGCTCTATTAAATGCGTGGTTGCTTGCAAGCCCCCTAAATAGTTGTCACTCCCTACAATGGCATAATTACAGGGTGTTTTAGGATCCCCCCATACTACCAGCGGAATACCTGCGTTAGCTGCATTTTCGATATTGGTTTGGCTCTTACCTTGACCTACCACAATAATGCCGTCTGCACGGCGGCTATTAATAAAGTAATTAGCCCAATCGCCTTGCGCCATTATTGAGTTTGATAATAAAAGCTCTAACCCTTGTTGATTAAGCGCAAGGTTAATTTCGCTCACCACTTTAAGTAAAAAAGGGTCGCTAATCGACTGTTCTGTTTGTTCGTCAAGGTTAATTATAACCGNCAGTATTCAGGCTAAAATTGTGTTCTTTAGCTAAGCGCTGTAGTTTATCGCGGGTTTCTTGCTTAATTAGCGGATTATCATTAAGCGCACGCGAAACTGTTGAAGTCGATACACCTGCTAGTTTTGCTAAATCAATTAATTTAATTTTTTTATTATTCATGATTTTCCTAAATCGCCGGTTGCCACTAATAAACCTGAACTCTGGTTGCTTTATACAATTATCTAACCTGCTGACAATATAGCATTATTATTTTTTGCTGGCGCGAACAACGCCTTAAAAATTGTTTATCTGATAAATAAGCTCAATAAATAAACTATATAAATTCATAAATAATTTACAAATAAATATTGCAAACGTTTGCATTTATCTCTAAGGTTTCAACATACACAGCCTATTTACATTAAATTTTAAGAGTTAAGGCTAAAAAATCACACTGTTTCACACACTAAACGGGATCACACACATGAAAATCAATAAAGCCAAAAGCACATTAGCGTGTGCAATTACTTTAGCGCTTAGCACTCAATGCGCATTTGCAGCAGAGCAAACACAAGAAAAACAGAAAGTTGAGCGCATTGTGGTATCGGGAACACCTACCGGTGTTGGAGTTAGAAAAATAGATGCCAGCTATGCGGTAACTAATATCGATAGTGAACAAATTATTAAACTGTCTCCTAAAAGCACTGCCGACTTGTTTAAAGCAATACCTGGTGTTTGGGTAGAAAGCTCAGGTGGTGAATCGGGTGCTAATGTATTTGTTCGTGGTTTTCCTGGTGGGGGTGATGCCCCATTTTTAACACTCAGCATTGAAGGCTCACCTATTTATCCTGCTTCAACGTTGTCATTTTTAGAAAACTCATCAATGTTTCGTATTGATGAAACCATTGAGACAGTAGAAGCCCTGCGTGGTGGACCTAATCCTGTTTTATCTAACGGACAACCTGGATTAACAACCAACTTTAGATTAAAACGTGGTGGCGAAGAAACAGAAGGCTTATTTAAATACACGACTTCTGATTACGACTTACAGCGCGTTGATGCTGTGATGAGTGGTGAAATTACTGACGATTTATACTTTATGGTTGGCGGTTACGTAAAAAGCTCTCCGGGTATTCGTGATGCGGGCTTTACTTCAGAAAAAGGTAGCCAATTTACAATCAACATTACTAAAGATTTAGACAACGGTGAGCTTAACTTTTATACCCGCCAAACAGACGATCACGGCGCATGGTACTTACCAACACCCCTTAATGTTGATGGAATTGACGCAGAATATTCGCAACTTGGTACGCTGAATCGTCAAGCAACAATATTTACAGGCCCCGATGCACAAGCACTTGATATTGACCTAGGTGATGGCCGAGGGTGGGACGGCCATGTTTCGGGCGGTAGTATTAAGCTAGAGCTAAAAGATGGTTGGCATTTTTCAGATCGCTTTAACATTACCAAAGGCGATGCAAATACCTACGGTTTAGTACCTAGTGGCTCAGCAACAACGGTTGGAGCAGTTGCTGATAACGGCCAAACTGCATTTGGAGCAGTTACAAACACTGAATACGAAAGCGACACCCCAGTCCAACAACTTGGTCGATGGGTAGTACTTAAAGAAATCAGCTCATTTACTAATGATTTAGCTTTTTCGAAAAAATTTGGCGACCTATCAACAACCTTTGGGTATTACACTGCAAGTACTTCAGCAAAAGATTGGTGGAGCTTAGGTAACACTGCATACCATGTACTTGAATCAGGTGGCGAAGCATTGACTGGGATTGAATGTAATCAAAGCACCGATGGTTGTGATTTTAACTACGACATAAGCTCAACAGGTGATGCGCGCACTAACGCGTTTTATGTCACCGGTGAATACAAATTTGCTGATGCGTTTACACTTGATGTTGGCGTACGTCAAGAAAACCACGAAGTAGAATACAGTGTAGATGAAGGCCTTGACGGTATTATTACTAAAACCGTTAGCTATGATGAAAGTAAAACATCGTGGACTACAGGGTTAAACTACTCAATTAATGATGATATGGGTGTGTTTGCCCGTGTTAACCGTGGTTATAAAATGCCTTACTTTGATGACTTTAGAGATAACTTTGATGCTTACGAAGGCGGCGAAAAGCTTATTAAAGAGATAACTCAAGGCGAGCTTGGCTATAAGTTAATTACTGAATCAACCGACTTTTATGCAACCGTATTTGTAAATGAAGTTAAAGGTGACACATTTGTACGACGACCTGGCGTACCAGCAGAAATTTTAACAAACGAAGCATACGGTATAGAGCTTGATTACAACTTTAATCATGAGTCTGGTTTTTCTGTTAATTTAAATACGACATTACAAGATGCTGAAATTACAGAGAGCCCAACAAACGATGGTAACCAGTCGCAGCGCCAACCAAAATGGCAAGTACGTGTAACACCAAGCTACGACTTTGAACTGCAAGGTATGTATGCAACTTTATACGGTACACTTTCGGCAGTTGATGACCGTTTTGGTAACAACGAAAACACGGTTACTCTAGATGGCTACGAAAAAGTAGACTTAGGACTAATTTTAGAGCCAATGGAAGGTATTAAACTTCAGGTAGCCATTGATAACTTAACTGATGAGCAAGGTATTACCGAGGGTGATCCACGTAATGCCGATGCGCCAAATGGCCGTTACATTATGCCGCGCACCACTCGCTTTAGTGTAAGCTACGCGTTTTAACTTTGATAAGATTAAGGGAGCATTCGCTCCCTTTCATTTTAATTAACCTAAACAAATAAACTTAAAAGCTAAATTACTCAATATTCGCTTTTAATTTATTCAGCGCATCAACCGAAAAACCACGGTCGTAAAAATATAAAATTTCGCCACTGCTATTAATAAGTACTACACGAGAGTTATTTGGACTTTGGTTACCTGTAAATTTTTGAACAGCTTCACCGTCTTTATAAATAGTGATTACTCCACCCCATAATTCTTTAGGGATGCCCTTGCGCATACCGCTGTCTATAAATGTGCTGAACATCCGTGGTGCCATGCCCGCAATAGTAGGTAGCTCGTAGGTAGGAAGCGTAACACCTGCCATGTCTAAGCCAATTAACCAACGGTCTATATCAAACTGGCTGTCTTGCTTGTAACCAATAAGCAGCAGTGTTTTATCTGCTTTAAAATCACTAGGTATAGTCACCACACTTTGCTCTAGGCTTTCGCCACTAATGCTTGGAAACTGTTTACCTGTTAATTGTTGGTTTGGGTATTGTGTTGTACATGCACTAAGTAGTAAAAATGCAAAAGCACTTAATGTTAATTTGATCATAATAAACCTAATATTTTTTAAATTTCATAACGATACGCTTAGTATGGCAGCTGAGATCTAAAAGTGTTGATTAGCTATGTAATTTTTAAATTTAGACGCGGTCATGGCCTTGCCATACTTCCAACCTTGTCCATAATGTACTCCCGCCATTTTTAAAATAGCTTCTTGCTCTGTAGTTTCAATCCCTTCTGCTACGCAGGTATAATTAAACTTATGCACAAGTTCCATAATATTTGGGATCATAGAGGCTTTTAAGCCCTCAGTGGCTATATCTTGTACAAATGTACGGTCAATTTTTAGTTGATGAAAACTCAAATTTTGTAAGTTTCTTAAATTTGAGTAACCCGTACCAAAGTCATCTAATGATAAGTTAAATCCCGACTCAACCAAGGTTCTAAAATGAGCATGCGCGATACTTGTATCAAGGTATTCGTCTTCAGTTATCTCTAAACAAATAATAAAGCGTGAGTTGGTAAGCTCTGTAATTTGCGGCAGTAACGACACATTACCCAGCTCTACATCACACGGAAATATATTAAGCGACACTTTAAAGCCTTCTGGCAATACCTCTATAGAGGTTAACTCTTTTATTGCCGTTGCAATCATTGCTTCAGTAAAAGTCCATGTTAAATTATTTTTTCTGATAACCGGAATAAACTCATCAGGAAATAAAGCTCCGTACTTATCTTCAAAACGTGCAAGTACCTCGCAACCAATCAGCTTGCCACTTTGCAAACAAATAATGGGCTGGTAAGTCCAATAAAATGACCCCTTTTTAAGTCCTTTACGAATACGCTGATTGGTAGAGCGGCGTGCAGCAATTCTCGCATCAACTATTAACGCACTCGATATGCCCGCTAAACAAGTTAAAATTAACGAAATTATTAATAATAAGTGATTATTAGAAAAAAACAGACTCCAAGGTAAGCGCACTACTACACAATATTGACTACTTGTAGAACTACAAACTGAATTAGTTTCGTAAGGAAAAAAAATATTACTTTTTACCTGCTGATATAGCCCTTCTTTACCTGCTAAATGATGCAAAGCATTTGGTGTTTTATAAATAACTTCCCAATCTGGCGCAGTAATTCCAATGTTGGTAAAAGGCGTACTCTGCATAATTAAATTATAGTCCCCTTGCCTGACTATAATTACCTCCATAGGGCGCTCACTAAATAATAATAGATAAAGCTCTGGCTCAAAACGAACTCTCACCTGTTCATCATCTCGAATAAAGTCAGGCTGTTTGTCGTTAATTGGTTTACTTAGTAAGCCTGCACCCGTAGTGCAAACTAGCTGGTTACCTTTAAAAAAGCCTATATCAATTACATATTTTGCATCAAATAAAGCGCGGCGCATCTCAAGAAGAGTTGTGTTGTCACACTGTTTAAACGCAAGCTTATTTAATGGGGTAAGTATTCGACGCCTCTCCGCAATTGCACCTTCTATATGAGTGAGAATATACTCAGCATCAGATTTTGTTTGTGCTGTTAATTGTTGAGCTGCAAAGTTGAGCAAAATAAAACAGCCAGCTACAAATACCAACCCTCCGGTTAAAATGGCTATAATAGATTTTTGTTGGTACTTTTTCATAGCATCTCGAAGTTGTTAATTTATGTCGCTTTTTTTTAGATGATTACATAAGTCGTACTAAATTCAAATAGATAGATTCAAGAATTGTTGAGTGAGTTTTGAACCAATTGCGTTATTTTAGAGCCTATTGCCAAATGTTGGATATCATCAAAATGAATCCCATCACCATCTGTTATGTTAATAAACGAGTTAAAATCAATAAAAGCGCACTTATTATTAGCCGCAACACTTTTAAATGCACTAGAGAGCTCTGTTGCTTTTATATCTGCATCTTCATAAATACGCGAATACTGCTCGGTAATTCTTATTTTAGGTGGGCTAGCAATAATAATTTTAGGTGATTTTAAAGTACTACTTTTCTGATAATAACTATGTATTGAGTTAATTAAATCATTCAAGCCATCTGCTATTAAACTAGGAGTTAAATTAAAACGTTTTTTAAGATCGTTTGTACCAAGGGCAATAATAATAAAGTCAATTCGATGCGCCTCTAAATAAGGCTTTAAATAGCTAACACCACTCAGCACACCATCAAAAGGCGGGTTATGCACTAACGTGCGGTTAGGTTGCCCCGCCTCAATAATAGCAAAAGCACACTCTAAATTCTTAGCTAATAGCGATGTCCAACGGGTATTTTCACCAAAGCGTTTACCCGTTATAGAGTTTAATCCCCAGGTATTAGAATCACCAAAGCAGAGTATATTTTTTATCATTTGAGTCATTAAAATGGGTTAAGTGTATAACCTTGTTGTTGTAACTGAGCATGTGCTGTCATCGCAGAAAGTGACATTTTTACGCCATCAATTAAAAGCTCTGGCGTTACTTTAAAGTGAGTAGCCGATTGCCCGCAAACATACACTTTAGTGTTATTAGCAAGTAGCTGCTCAATTAACGCTTGGTTTTTATTGTCAGCGTCAAAACGTTTTTTATATTCGCTATTAGCTAACACATCAACACTTGCACTACCGTGCACAACTAACGCTAATTGAATGTTATCTGGCTTTACACCGTGTGCTACATGCATATTAATAAAACGTGCAAGTGAGTTCATTGAATTGTTCTGCTCACCTTTTTTAGCGCCCTCTGCAACATCAAAGGCTATTTTAAATACCGTAGAGTCATTTATTTCATCATGTTGAGGAACATTGTAATAATTCCCAAACCCTTTAATTGGTTGCTCATTAGCATTAATAAACGGGCTAAAAATTAGTACTAACCATAGTAAATATTTCATTAAACTATCCTTTGTTTTTTAAGCGTATTACTAAACTACCAGAGACAACCAAAAAAGGCTGCAATTTAAGCAACCTTTTGGGTACTTTTATGGTTGTGGTTAATAAACTGCATACCTAAATAGCTAAACGTATTTTTAAACTGCTCGACAAAACAGGCGGGAGCTTCGCTTGATGACGCATTCGAAAGCACTGAAAAATGCTTACTACGTAAACTACGAAGCTTAGGTTTTAATGCTTCATCGTCCATGTAATCGGTTATTCTATCAATAAATAATTTCATTTGTACTGTGGTGCTGTACCAATAAACTGGCGAAGCAAACACCCAATGCTCATACGTTAAAAGTGCTTCAAACACAGCGTAAAAGTCATCATTATTATAGTTTTTGTTATAGCAGTACGGCGCTATTTTATAATCATCCAAACATATTACACGCACATTATTTTGCTCTGCAAATCCGTTAACGTGCGCCTGTGTATTACCATTTTTGCGTGCGCTTGAATAAATAATAACCGTACTACGCTCAAGTTTTTGTTGCATTTAGTTAGCTCCTTTTTTAATGTTGAAAGAAGCTTAAAACCTCAAGTTGTATTGAGGTCAAACGGAAATTAAAAAATAATGCAAACAGATCAAAAAAAACTAACTGAGGCCAACTTAACAGTAGGTTATGTAGCAAAGCGTAGCGGCGTAAAAGTATCAACCCTGCATTTTTACGAAACAAAAGGACTAATACGTAGCTGGCGAAATGGCGGTAATCAACGCCGTTACAAAAAAGATGTACTGCGACGTATAGCGGTAATAAAAGCCGCACAAGCCATGGGAATAACCCTTGATGAAATTAAACAAACACTGGCAACATTACCTGATCAGCGCACACCCACGCAAAAAGACTGGGCAGCCCTTTCAAAGCAATGGCAAGCACAGCTGGACGAGCGAATAGCGTATATGCAGCGTTTGCGTGATCGCGTTGATGGATGTATTGGCTGTGGGTGCTTATCTATGAGTAAATGCCCTATTTATAACAAAAATGACCACTTAGGCGAAAACCAAAGTGGTGCTATCTTGTTAGAGCGAGATTGAGAGCTAGATTAAAGTTAATCTAAGCCGCTTAGCCCCTCTCTCGCCGCTCGGTATAATGCACCTAGGGTTGAATCGAATACAGATTTTATAAAGCTATATGTAAGCTCCACCGCTTTACTAATTACTTTGCCTGCAAACACTAACATATGCCCTAGTAAACCTAAGGTTTGTGTTGCAAACGAGGCTGACGCTTTAGCTATTTTATCTAAAGTACGCGCCAACATATCGTAAAAAGTGAGCCCAGTACCAATAGCGGCTTGGGCAGCAACTGCACTGTAATAGCCGGCATCTTTTAAAAGTGTGACTAACGCAGCCCCTAGTTTATCAGCCCAGTGGGAAGTAAAAGAGGCTTGATTTCTATCTTCAAACTTCAAACGTACGGGGGTACTCAAAAAATGATTAGCTTGAATGGTTAAGTTGTTCCAATTATTACTATTGGCTGTGTTTATATAGCCAGGCGTACCATTGAGGGTATGCGCTGCACCTTTTAAACCTTGCCCATTATCTAAGCGTATTTCTTGACCGCTAGAAGGCGCATGCGAGAACGGCCACAAAGGTACCTTAGCAACTGGGTCTGCGCCATGAGTACAGCGATAAATTTTATCAATTCTCGATGTAGCAGCCCGAGAGAAGTTTTCAAGCCCAACGCGCGGTGAGCCAAACGTATATAGCTTTACAGGTATTGAATATTCAGCTCTAATCCAATCAGCAGAAAGCGTCGCTAATGCACCACCTAAGCTGTGGCCAACTAAATGAATACAATCAGTTACTTTATCTTTAATATTAGCTTCAACAAACTCCTGTAACGCGGGCTTCATACTGTAAAAGGTCTTATTAAACCCAGCATGCACCATACTACCGTTTGAGCCTCCACTTAAACCAAAATGACCATCAGTTAAGCCATCTCTTAGCGAGTTAGTACCACGAATTGTTATAACTGAATCCCCCTGATAATCGCCAAGCCCATGCCCTACTAGAGCAAAACCCGTACTTAAATTAAATAAATGGGAGAAAAAACCGCCCGTTACACCTTGTACTGCGCCTGGGTTAACTGAAAAGTTAAAATTGTCGCGCAAAGATGCATGAAGTGAACGATGAAGTAAGTTAGTGGTTTTAATGCTTTTTGCTTTATAAGCAAGGTTAGCTAACTGTACAGCTTGGGTTGGCGTCAAAGTATTCATATAAGTTCCCTTTAAATTAATAGTTAAAGTTTACATGATGTGTAAATCGCAAAAGCGTGGCTTGTATCTTCTTTAATTGGAATATCGTATGTTTGCGGCTCTTTAGAAATATCACACTTCAAGTTTGCAAGAAGCTCTTTAAGTGTGTCACTTTTTTCATGAATTGAAACAAGCGTGTACCATAAAACAATTCCTTCTGGCGTGCCGTTTTCTAAATAAATATGCTGAACCAACGAGTCGTTATCAAACATATTAGAGGGTTTACCTGTTTTTATTGTTTTTTCTGTAAAAGTAAAATACCCCTGTTCATCTGTCGTGGTTTCATCAACGAATTCATCGCCATAAGTAAGTGAGCGCATTACTTTAGTGTTTGCAACTGGCTGCCCATTATCTAATAGCTGACCTTTTACTGGAGCCGATAAATAAAATTCTTGTTTATTAAAAAAGCCAAACATATCTGCACAAGCCTGTGATGTAGTAAAAAAAACAACGGTAATAGAGGCTATTACCAACACAAAAATTTTTAAACGCGATAAAAACAAAGTAAAAACTCTCCCACTAGCTATAAGCTACTTAATGTATATGGCTAATTAATTACACAAGCCATATTTATATAAAAAAACAGGGGTCTAATTAGGTACAATTATACTGCATGTTTTTTAATCAAAAAACAATCACTAATCTAATTATAAAATAGTGTATATATTAATTTACCCATGCCACTAAACATAATGCCGCCCATAAGCAAAAAACCATATATAAAACTAATAGCACCAGCTGAAGGATCGCTCCTTTTATCAATTTCTATACATGCCGTGCACACAACAAAAAATATAAAAAAGTTAGCGATAACGCCTAAAATAAAAGCATGCCCAAATAACGGTGCTACACCTGCCAAAACTGCGCCCAATATTAAGAGCGAGCCTGAAAATGAATATTTATTAAACCGGCTCTCAATTATTTTTATAACTAATGTTGCTAACATAAAGAGTAAAAAGCATAGCGTTGGCCAAAACTGATAATACAAATAGCCCCAGTTTAAAAGCTCACCTGTAGTTGATGAATAAGTTTGTTCACCTATGACAGGCGCTGAAGCATTCGCGGCATTTTCGCTAAAAAAATATCCTATCCCACCAATAATTAATTTTATAAGCCAAAAAAATAAAAAACTGGCAATAGTAAACCCGATAGCGTCATCCCTTGTTAATCGTTTTTTAGCTTTGCTTTTTACAATAATGGCAAGCATTAAACCTAATAGGCATACACTTCCTAAATAAAGTACTGCCTGCCAAAAGTCATCAGGATAAAATACAGCTAACCCTGGCGCGATAAATAGATACATAGCATCTTCGTTATCAAGTGAACGGTTTTGGGCACTCCGCTCAGACTCTTTAAAAAAAGCTAAATATACAAATAAAGGCTGCAAAAACAGCATTAAAATACTCGTGGTGATAAGGCTCATACATCATCCTTAATGAGAAGAAACGAATGCAGCACACGTGCTGCATTAAAATTAAATATGTGGGTGCTCAATAATAAAGAGAGGTAGGTGTTATAAGTTTATTTTTTGAAAATACGTTTTAAGTTTTAAAAGCCCCGACTCAAGTTCAAATTTTTGTATTTTAGGGTTTTTGAATTTAAACCCATTAGAAATATGGGTATTAATCATCGTCGCCATACCCTCAAACCCAGCTGGCGCACTAGCAACTAAATCGCACAGCAAAGGTTTTATAAGCACTTGATGCTCTTCTATTAAAGTTGGGTCTTCGTATATATCGTAAACAAGGTTAGTTAATGTTTGTTGGTTTTGTTGTTCCATATCATTTCTATAGCGCCTTAGCTTAGGCGTTTATAGCTCCCTAGAGTTCTAAATTGAATAAAGGTAAATAAAATTTATTACTTTTTGTTCCTTCGGTTACCTTTTGCCATTTCTTTTTCGACAGCAGCACGAGCGTCTTTTATATCTTTAAAAAAATCATACTGATATTTAATAAGACCTTGGTATTTTTCTCCTTTAATTAAATAAAAAGAGAGCAACATAAAGGCTATATTGATAGCTGTTGCAATATAATACCCATTACCTTCTAAAATTATAAAAGTTGGTAAGCAAATCACAGCTAAAAATAAAGCATAGAATTTTAATATATTTGCGCAAAAAAAAGAGCCTTGGCTTACTTTAAAGTTTATAAGGCAAAATGCTATCCCAGCAGAAAATAAAATACCTAACAGCCACTCAGGATCTGTATCAAAGTATTGCGTTAACACAGTCATTCCGGAGTATACAGTACCCAAAAGTAAGAGCACTGTTACTAATAGAAACCTACGTAAAAGCTTCCATGGTGGAAATAATAGAAATACCTCATCGTTTTTAGACACTACTTACTCAACTCCTCATATATTCCAATTGCAAGTGAATTCACCGTTCCAGATAGAGCACTCCCACTAAAACAGACGACTTGAGGCTCTCTACTCTGTCTCTTTAAAAAGAGCTAAACATAAAAATAAAGCTTGTGAAAACAGCGTTAAAAATTGAGTGAGTAATTATGAACTGTATTACAGGTTTATTTTTTGAAAATACGTTTTAAGTTTTAAAAGCCCCGACTCAAGTTCAAATTTTTGTATTTTAGGATTTTTGAATTTAAACCCATTAGAAATATGAGTATTAATCATCGTCGCCATGCCCTCAAACCCAGCTGGCGCACTAGCAACTAAATCGCTCAACAAAGGGTTTATAAGCACTTGATGCTCTTCTATTAAAGTTGGGTTCTCGTATATATCGTAAACAAGGTTAGTTAGTGTGTGTTGGTTTTGTTGTTCCATATCATTTCTATAGCGCCTTAGCTTAGGCGTTTGTAGCTCCTTTTATATTTCTAGGTAAATACATTCAAAGTTTAATTTTCAGCTAACGAGGCTTTAGCTTGCTTTTGTATATATTTAGCGCGATGCTCCCAATCAGCTCTGTTTGCATAATTTATAACGTAATCAGTATGGGTAATCACTTTATTCCACATACCAAGTCTTTGGTAAATAGTGGATAGTTCAAAATGTGCCGAAACAGTTTGAAAGTTTATTTCATTATCATGCAGTAAATACAATTCATATAATCGTGCAGATTCTCTTAAATCCTTTTTTACGAAGTGGCCACTTCGGTATATCCAAGCAAGTTTTTTTAAAGCACTGTACTCGTTATTTGCAATACGAGAATTAATTTCCTCTAAATAACGAGTACCATCTCCAGTGTGCACGCCTATGTAATATAAAGCCTCCCAATCACCAAGACTATATGCTTTTTCACACCATGCTTCTAATTGTTCAGGTGCATGCATTAAGCTTTTTTGGCATTGCTTAGCGACCTTCTCTACAGTTAGGTTAGGGGAGTTAATATCTATATTAGGAAAAAGTGATGCTCTCAAAACCGAAGAAAATACAAAACACCAAGTAAAGATAATTATTGATATTATTTTTACCATTGTAGTGAACCATCACTATTCACACGCTTTTCAGGTATGTGCACTTGAAAAGATTTAACAGATGAATCGTACGGGTAGCCTTCTCGATAAAAATAAAGCTCTTTTAGGGATTTATCCTGATTCGAGTCACCTGAGCAACGTCTATCACTTATGCAACTAAGTCCTCCAATAAAGTCGATAAAGCGTACATTGAAAATATTGTGATCTTTAAGAAATACATCAACACCAGGCTGGTCTGCTGCATTTAGTACAGCATGAAAACGATGCATAAAAGCAACAACTCTATTCTGACTTGAACGGTTTAATATAGTAGCTAAATTAACTGCCCAAAGTGCGTTTCTATAAGTATGAGTATCAAAGCAATCGCCTCCTATACCCTTCTCTGAAGAACATACACTATCCATTATATCCATTGTTTCAACTAATACGTCGAGCGCGACTATTTTCATTCCAATATCGCGCGCAGCCTTAACAAGTTCTCCATAAGCATGAGGTGTTAAATAACCATGGGTCCAATACTTATTAAAATACTGCTGTATAACATTAAAACCTTTACCTGTGCGCTGATAAAAGTCTATTTTCTCCTGCATAGCTCTTGGTAGCATTTCGATTGCAAAATGCGTGAAACCAGCAGCTTTTAGCTGTTTGATTGCCTTTATTGCTTCATATTTATATCCGGCAGTGCTATGGCTTGATTCACCAAGCATCACTAAGCGCGCATTACCGGCCATTGTTTTATAATTTACATCCGTGTTTATTTTATTCACTGTATTTCCTTATGTTTAATAACTTCGAAGGGCTTTTAAACTAGATATTTTACATTTACTAATTGTGGCCCGCTTTATAAAAATGACTCAGTAGTTACCTGAGCCTTAATTTAATTACTAGCCAAAGGCGATATGAGGTGAAACTTTGACCGCAGCAATTACTAGTGTTTTAAGTTTTTCTAACATCCAAGTTAAAGCTTTTTTTACACCTGCATAAGTTATATCAACGGCAACAAATGGCTTTCCTACAAAGTTAAGTATATGCCCAATTAGCCCTTTACTATCTTCAGCAAACTTAATCGACATTTGAGAAATCTCTACAATTGACCGAGCTAATAAATCATAAATAGTTAAAACACCTGATGTGCCTATTTGACCCATAATACTTGCTAACTTACCGCTCTCACGTAATAAAGTGATAAGGGCACTTGTGATTTTTTCAGACCAATGTGCATTAAAAGAAGCATGATGGCGGTTATAGTACTTTAGACGTGTCATCGTTAAGTTAGATATCGAGCCTTTCTGCATACTTTTATAGTCAGGGTAACTAGCTGCAGTGTTAATATAACCTGGCGCATTACCTGCCATTTTATGCGCCGCACCCGTTAATGAAACACACGTACTTAGCCTATATTCGCTCCCCGCATGTACAAACGGCCAAACAGGAACCATAGCTACAGGGTCGCTACGATGAACAGCCCTATAAATGCCATCTAATCTTGTCTCTGTTTTAATTGCGAAAGGGTTAAGACCCACCCTTGGAGATCCAAAAGTATAAAGTTTTACAGGCACCTTATATTGAGCTTTAATCCAATTTGCTGCTAACGTTGCTAAAGCACCACCAAGGCTATGGCCAATACAGTGAACAGGGCGCCCACCTGCCTTACTCAATATTGCTGCTAGTTGCGGTTTAATAGTTTCAAAAGTACGATTAAATCCAGAATGTACCGGAGCTAAATTTGGGCCAACGGTAACACCACAGTGTAAATCTGTTAACGCATCAGCAAGCCCAGCAGTACCCCGTATTGCTATAACAATCTCGCCCGCATGGTTACCGGTACCTTTGCCTACACCAAAAAAGCCAAAACCAGTAGATTGGTTCAATACATGCTCTGCTGTTGTGCCACTTACACCTGTTAGTGTTGATATTTTTGAATCAAATGCAAAATGCTTACTAATAATTGGATTCGACTTTATTTTTTTTGACTGATCACCAGCCGCCGAAACCGCAATGCTTTTGTACGCAAAATCAGCCAGTTGTGCCGCTATGCTAGGAGATAAAATTTTCATGTAAAATCCTTTTATTATTTAAAATCTTTAAAATAATCCGTATCGTCGTCTCCAGTTTCATAGATTTCAAAGTCACTTTCCCATCTACAAATACTCGAGCCATAAAAATCTAAATTTTCATGAGCATGGTTAGGAAATATAAAATCCACATTAGGTGATACTAAATCGGCGTTTAGACTGCTTAGCTTTTGTTTGTACTCGTCGGGCTCATCAATACCACGTAGCTCACTATTCCAAAGCTCATACTCTTCACCGCCATGAATTGCAGTAATAAGTTGATAAGTAACTTCATGGGAGAACATATCACCGGGTATTTTTGACTCAACAACAACTTCTGGCATATTAAAGGTGCCATCGGAAGCTGTAATGACCTGATCTTCTTTTTCAATTTTATGTGCAAATTTGAGGCTGCGATTAATTAAAACACCTTCAACGGGATTGCCGTTTAAAGTAATAATTCCTTTAACTTCAGAGCACATATGTACGTCATATTTTTTTATTAAACCAAACATAGTGGTTTGGGCCTCCTTACCTATATTTCTAATTATTTAAAATAAGTACCATTAATTAAAAAACGTGGAAGTGAATCACTTTCAACCGTTACCTCATTAGCCATAGCATGTTGAATGCGCGCCATACTCGCAGCAAGTGCAGCTTCATCTGATAGTGCTTACTATTTGAATTGGCTCCCAAAAGAAACCTGTAACGTTACCTTATTTTTTGCTCTACTATCTTGTTTTCATTAAATAAACGCATAAACCAGATAATACCTCTCAGCTACTCGCGATACTGTTTGACCGTTCGATTAAAAAATAGATTCAGCTTTACTTAGCTCTTCACCTTGCATGACCTTTTGCGTAAGTTCGGTGCCCTTACACAGCTTATGCCAGTGAATAACAATCGCTTTGTCATTTAATCGATTCGCTTTTTTATCATCTACATACAGCACTAAATGGGTGTGGTTACTCATTACTGCATAAGCACACACATCAATACAAAACACTTTGGCAAGCATAAGTAACTTTTCTTCAACCCAGCCTCTGCGATGCGCGTAATACATACCAGGGAATAGTCTTCACCACACTAAAAAGCTCGCCGAACACAACGCGAGATACAGTGGTAATATTTTGTATCAGCCAAACTTACTTGACGCTTTCTTACGATTGCCATAAGACACCCTGCTTGTTTTTTACACTGAAAAAAACTAGTACTTAGTTAGCCAAACTGTATAAATTAGAATGGGTGTCTTGTTTGTTTTCCCACTATTTAAAGTAGGTGCCGTTGCTATTTTTTGGTTATTTTGAAAAATTTAAAATGGATGCATCTATTTTCCAAAGACTATTCTTTATAAAGCTGGATAATTTTTCGCATAATAATAAAGAGTAATTACCCGCTGTTTATTTATACTATTAGTGTAATTTAAACGAGATAATAAATAAGAAGTACCAAAGCTCTCTCTAGTCCAATTAGCCGATACAAACTCTTTCTCTTTTTGAGAGAATATCTCCCAAGCTGCTTGAGAGGAAAGAAACTTTTCCTTTGCTTCTCCCTCAACAAAGTGTCCGACTAAACGTTTTGCATGTGATAATTTTTCTTCTAAAAACATATTGAAATCACCATATCGATCCCGTAGTTCAATAGAGTCACAATTACACTCGGATATCTTATCTTCGTACACTTTTACTTCAGTTAAAAAATTATTAACGTAGTCTGGTGCATCAGGATTATCTATAGCAAAGCATGATGAAACGCTCACTAACATGGATAACACGATAATTGCTTTAATTTTATTTACCATCCTTTATAGATCCCTTTTGTATAAATATTCCACTCACTATTTCTGCGATTATTTAATCCCTTCATAACTTCACCTTGAGATTTATTCCATGCTTTCCACGCTAACTCTAGGCTGGAATAAGATGTAATCGCTGTAGGATCATTAATAAGCTTTAACACAGAGGAAAATTTAAAGTTATCACCAATATTAAAAACCAACAGAACTAATGCATCGAACTGTTGCTGAGTTAGTGGTACTTTTACTTGTTGTCTAACTATGTTAACGAATGGAGCTAAATCACTCTTAAATAGAGTTAAAGCATCGCTTTCTGTAATTGGGGTACTATACTTTTGCCAATCACTTTCAGCAATCAAATGGCCATAACCTATAGTTGCCCCCTCTACCCACGAAGTAATTTCATCACCTGTTTGATCATCATAAGGTTTTCTTCGAAACCTCTCGATTGACTTTAATAAGTCAACTCCCTTAGTGCTGAATACTATAGATAAATTAGCATTAGTCGAAGCTGCTAGCTTTTCATTGATTTTTCGATGTGTACACCCATTAGGATCTATTTTTCCATCGGGACGAACAATGTTTAATACTTTACTTTGAAATAATTTAATGGCGGCAATAGTTTTAGAGCTATCTGGGCGAGGGTGTAAGCGACCATCGACAACTAAAGCTTGTGTAGGTGGAATAAGTTTTAGTAATTTATTCAAAGCCGTTTGTACCGTTTTTACATCATTTAAACTGTTAGTGCCGCCCAATCCAACAGATTGGGTTATTCTGATTGCTGCCATCGAAGTATCCTTTTCTTTAATATTATATCTATTAATTACAATGTATTAGTAGTAAATCGATGCCAGTATTTAAAGTGGGTGTCTTTGTTACTCTAAAAAACCTAGTTCTTCGTTTCACAGAGTCCAAAACTGAGAGTAGGTGTCACTGTTATTCGGGTAATTGTCTAGTTTATTTTGAGACAACATTACAAAGTGAATTTTTTTCTTAATTCTTCATCTAGCTTGCTCAAAAATAGAATGCCATAATTTGGCTCATCTAAATCTTTAATCAAATTTAAAGGCAGGTTCTTCTCGTATTCATCAAAGCAGCAAGCTAATCCAACAGCTATAGAAGCGACACTGTCTGTATCCCCTCGAAGTGCAACACAGCTTTGCAGTAAATCTTTAAGGTTACTATTTTTTATTAAACAGCTAAAGGCAGCACTAACAGTATCGAATGCTTTAATAGAAACCTCCTTGCCCCAGTCAAAATCCCAATCGGCATAACCTTCACCTTCTAAAAACTTTTCTAAGTTTAATAATTTACCTTTGTGATGGATGCCAAAGTGACAAGCTAAGGCAATAGCGCAACTAGATTGTATAGCTATAGAAGAATTGTGCGTAATTTGGGCTTGCATTTTAGCAAATTCGAGAAGCTTATTTTTTTCTTTAAAAAAACCTATCGGTACAGATCTCATAGCTGCACCATTTCTTTCGCTATTGGGCTTGATTATATTTATTAGATCAAATCCAGATTCTACACTTAATAAAAGTTGATAGAAGCCCTTTGAATATCCTAAGCGTTGATCTCGCTTAAAGCATTCAATAAACTTATCTGCAATAATTTCGCTCGTAAATTTTTCGTTATTTAACATTAATTCCACTATGGCGATTGTCATCTGGGTATCATCGGTATATTTAGCTGAGAACCCATATAAATCATGTCGTGAATAACTAGACAGATCATTATAAAGTACCACTTTTTTTTCCGAAGAAAACTCGAAACCAGCCCCATAGGCATCTGCTATAGCTATTTCTATTAACATTAACTAATTATCACCTTGAGCTATAATATTCGAATACATTTCAAGAACAGATTTTCCTGTTAGTTCTTTTTCTAAGTCTAGCACTTCTTTTAAGGCACTTTTAAAATCCAGATCTGCGCTATATTTCACAATTTCTTGCTTATCTAAAAAGCATTCCTCAGGCGCAATACCTAACTCCCAGCGTGTTTTATAAATACTTCTAAACTTAGAACGGAGAAACTCGACCTTTTCAAGAAAAATCATCTTTTGGAATCTTAAAACATCTTCTTCAAGTCTCAATTCAGATTTTACTTTCCTATTTTCTGATATTTGAAAGAGCTCCCATAAAGTAGGCTCAATTGAATCTGAGTATCGACTATAACAACACTCATAAACAATTTTATTTTCTTTAAATACCTTTCCAACAATGGACTCATCACCCGTTTCTAAATCAACCTTAATTGTTTCGATTAATGAATATTCTTCAATCACTTCTCTCATCTCTTTGCCATGATACTCTCTATAGCGAGCTTCTTTGGGTATCCTTTGCAAATCGGAAACATTAAAGAAAGCAGAATTGAGATTATTGTCTGAAATAAATTGAACGAGAATTAAATTATTATTTTCTATTAAGAAAAACCTTATTATTACTTCTTCGTTACTGGATAAAAAATCTTCTTTATGTAAATTATATATATCCAAGTTAAAGTTATTTATATCGATCATAATTGCATCCTTAAAGTTGAGTTAATTTAACAACACCTTCAATATTTGAATCAACAACCAGCTTATGACCAGATTGTATGAGATGCTCGGATTTAGCAGGTGACTGTCCAATTTTATCAGCAAAATGGACGTCCATAGCAAGCGGTGAAACGTCTTTTACATTATTCGCTTTAAAAATCATCACTTTCCCTCCCTCATATTCTGGACTTAACTCTTCACTAACAGAAGCGAAGAATGTTTCAGTCAACACTGAGCCCCTTTTATATTTATCATCAAACCAATCTGGAAGAGGTGACTTACCAAGTCCCCGATAAAATACTCCTGATTCAGAAGGTAGTTTGTCCAATGCTAAATTTAGGCTACAAACTAAAGCCTCTTCAGCTTCAGTTAGTTTAGCACCACTCAGCATCTTAGGTGCTAGCCTGCCCTTCATGAAAAAGTTTGTTGTATAACCCATTATTAAGTAAGCATCCTTTAAATTAATTTCATGCTCATTATTATCTACATAATTTTCAATATGCGTTTTATAATCGACCCCGGTTTCATTTTCAAGCTTATCATAAAGGCTTTCTATTTCCGCTCTTGTCCTATTTGTTGCATTTGCGACTTCGTCCAGATACGAAATAGGTATTCCTTGATTGTTTACATCTGTCGTAAGCATATCCAAATAGGAGATAGAAGTATTATTTATACCAAAAATAACTTCATCGGCTGTAAAAGGAGAGGTTTCTAATTCTGAAAGCTCAATCAACTTCTTCCTCAATTTAGATGGTATAGCTGAATTAGCATCAAGTGCAGCTTTTACTTTTGCTTGCCCTTCTTTACACAACAAACCCATTGGATCTACCCAATTCACCGGATTTGGCACATATTGATAGTGGTTTATGCCACCCACAAGCCCTATCGGATCTTGATTTATAAAACGCTGTTGTTTGGGGCTGTAATAGCGGTAACGGTTGTAATGCAGGCCACTCTCTTCATCTAAATATTGCCCCTGAAAACGAATTGGCTGAGTGAAGGTGTTTTCTTTATTAGTGTCAGGCTCAGCTTTTGGCTCCTCATAACCATATACATCGGCTTGGTTTTCCCATACGACTTCTGCTTTGCTGTTGGTTACAAAGCGTGGGGTGTTAAGTTGGTCTAGGTGGTAGTAATACACCTCACCTTTTTTTATCAACGCGACTGGGTGAAACTGATTTGGCAGGTTAATGTACCACGTATATTCACCGTGCTGGCATTCACCGATTAGCTGGTCGTTATCCCAAATGTAGTCAATTTTACCGTGCTCGGTGTGCTTGGCGATACGACGACCTAATGGGTCGTAGTCGTATTGGGTGAGCGTGCCGTTGTTGTTAAAACAGCTTAACTGATTAAACGCGTTGTATTCACGACGGGTTTTTATGCCTTTGCCGGTTTCGCGTATTTGGTTACCGAACTCGTCGTAGTAAAAGTCGCTGTCGCCAAATTGTGTTAGGCGGTCAGCGTCGGTGGCACTGTTTATTGTGGTGTTGTTAGTACTTTTATTGTTTGCTACTGAGTCAGCGTTGCTACTATTTTTACTACTACTTTTACTACTACTTTCATTACTGTTTGGTGCTAACTCATTGTATTCGCTATGGGTGGCGTGTGTTAAATCAATAGAAGAGCTGGCTGTATGCTCGTTACTGGCAGCCTTATGTTTTGCACCTTGCTCGCTGTTAGCTGTATTACTAGTGTCTGTTCCGCTATTGTCTGCATCGCTTGTGTTTGATTTAACTGTTTGGCTTTGCGGGTTACCAAAGCTATCCCACTGGTAATGTGTGGTTGTATCGGCACGTGAGCTTGCCAATGTTTGTTGTATTAACTGGCCGAGGCTGTTGTATTCAAAATTGATATTTTGGCTGCTTACACCTTCGTTTTTACGGGCAATAAGCTGGTTTACGCTGTCGTAGTTGTACGTACAGGTATCAAATAATGTTTGCGCTGGATGTGTAAGCTGTTGCTGCGTTAAACGGTTGAATACATCAAACTGTTGAGTAAGGGTAATACTGTTACCAAACTGCTGGGTCTTAATATTACCTTGGCTGTCGTAGCTTAATGTTACGAGCGGCTGTGCAAGTTCTACCTCTTTGCTGTTGGTTTGCAGTAAGTTAATACCGCTTAGCTGGCCAAACTGGTTATAGCTGTATTTAAGCGTGGTTGAGTCTGGCAGCGTAAGGGTTTGCCTTTTGCCGTATTCGTCATAACTGTATTTTAAGGTATGCGCTTGTTGCTGGTTATTAATTTGCTCGGCGCACAGTAGCCTGCCGCCTTTATCAAAGCGTTGTTTAAGTGTTGATTGCGCATTATGTGCACGAGTAATTTTACCTTGCAGGTTATAGCTGTAGTAATTGGCGTTATTAATTATATGTGAGTCGCTTGCAAGGCTTGCATGCTGCGCAGTTACGCGGCCAAGGCTGTCGCGCTCTATTTTTACATGGCGTTTGTTGCTTTGCGTTACTGAGGCTAAGCGGTTACAGGCATCGTATTTATATTGCTGTAACGTGCCATCAAACCCGGTTATTTGTGTTGGGTTTTCGTTCGCGTCGTAACTTATGCGGTATACATGGCCGTCGCTTCGCTCTATGGCTGTTAAGTTTCGCTCTTTGTCGTATGTTAAATGCAGTGCGCTGCCATCGGGCTGAATAACACAATGCGGTTGGCTTAGCCCTTCAAAATATTGCTCTGTGGTGTCGCCTTTGCTGTTTTGCGAGCTAATTAATCGCCCTGCTTCGTCGTAGCTAAAATATTGATGCTGTTTATTTTCAGGCTCGTTTTCATCAAAGGCAACTGTTTGTGTAAGCTGGCCGTGCTCATTGTATTTATATTGAGTGAGTAAGCCTGCGTTATTAAGTGTGGCATTTACGCGGCCTAAGCTGTCGTAGCTGTAACGTATTAACTCATCGTTATGATGCTTTGCTAATAGCTCGCCTTGCTCGTTCCAAATAAACTTGGTGATTTGCCCATTTTTATTAATATGCTGGGTTAACTGGCCGAGCTTATCGTAGCTGTATAATGTGGTGCGGCCATCGCCAAAGGTTTCGCTTTGTAATAAGCCAGCCACACTGTATTTACGCGTAATGGTTTGGCCATCAGGTAAGGTAGTTAATACACGTTGCCCAAGTTGGTTGTAAGCAAAATGGGTTTGGCTACCATCTGGCTGCGTTATTGTTTCTAATTGGCCGAAAGGTGTGTAGCTATAGCGCGTTGTGCTGCTATCGGGCTTTATTTCACTGAGTTTTTGGCCTTGTGCATTGTATGTATATTGCCAAACATTGCCGTTAGGGTCGGTATGTTTTACCAATTTACCTTGTGCGTTATGTACAAAGTGCTCTTTGTGACCGCGAGAGTCTATACAGGTTGTTTCACCGCACTCAAGGTTGTATTCAAACTGGTAAGTATAGGTGTTGTTATCGCCCCACTGCTTTATACATTTAGCGCTGGGTGAGTAGCTATCCCACTCAAAATGATGGCTAAAGCCACTGGCTCGGGTACGCTTTGTTAATAAATTAGCGGCGTTGTAGGCGTAGCGCTCAGTTTCGTTTTGCTGATTAGTAGACTGAACAAGGTTTTTGTTTTCGTCGTACTCATAGCTTGCTAGTAATGGCGATAGCAATTGTTGTTTGTTGTTTTTATCGGTGTAGTACGCTGCTATTTTGCTTAAGAAACCTTGCGCGTTGTAGCTAATAATACAGCCGCGCACTTTGTTTACTTCTATACGGTGTAGGCGCTCTTTAGCATCGTAATAAAACGCGATGCTTTGGCCTTTTTCGTTAATTATTTTTTCAAGCAACCACGCGCTTTCGCCTGGTTTAAAGGTAAGGTGTTGGTCATCTGGTGTTACAAGTACTTGCTTACCATTTGTTTGGTAATGTAGCGCAAGGTTACTACTTAACTGATAGCTCGATTGACCAGGTTTTACCTTTTCGAATCTATGTTTAGCGCCGTGCTCGTCTTGGTACTCTAACCAGTATGTCCCTTTTTGTTTAGGGCCCACTTTTGGCGGTGGCAAGTAATGCTCAGTAAGGCTTGCCATAAAGTCGTGGCGCCAACCATTACCCATTGTTGTGCACACATCAGCATGAGATGAGCGATACAAACGTCGCCATATTAATTGGCGACTCCCTGCTAGGGTAAAGTCGATAAGCGGGAGGATTTCTTCGCCAGAGAGCATTGAAACCGGATCTGAGCGGCATTCTTGATTTGTAATGGGCTCTTCGCTTGCGGTGTTATTGCTCGCACCACCCGTGTTTTTAGCGGGTGCTTGCGATGCGCTTTTCCCTGATGCGGTTGAGCTTGATTTATTGCTCGACTTTTTTCCCGCTGAGCCACTATTAGTATTATCGCTTACTTGAATGGTCGATTTTGCTTTTTGGTGGTAACACGTTACTGCGCCACTTACTAAGGCCTGGGTAAGTACGCTTGCGGTTTCGCGGGCAGAGGCGCTGCGTGGGCAGCTAACGCCAGCGCTATTTAATAAGTTAATTACGTCGAGGCGTTTGGCAGCATCGCCAGTTAGCGCACCACCAATTTCAGCTATTTGCTGTTTAGCACTTTGTGCCGTGTTTGCTACTGCAGGTGCATAGCCAGAGGGCGTTTGGCCTTTACCAGCAACGAGGCAAATGGGGTAACTTGTTCCTTGTAAAACAACTGTATTACTTTGCATTAGTTGTGTACTTCCTCACTTATCCATAAGTATGATGCTGCAGCTTGGTATTTTGATTGTTCTTGAGAAATCACTAACGCGTGTTTAAAGTGATTTACAATAGCTGGGCTTGAGGTCAATTGATATAAATTGACGAGTCCTTCAAGCGCACCAATTTTACCCAATTTGTAATTAGGTAATTCATAATGTGTATGCTCACTAATTAAGCTACTGAGCAATTGTAAATTTGTTAACCACACATCGCTTTCGTGGTTTACGCCATTACCTGGCGCACATATAAAATCTATTTGTTTTTTGCTATTAAGCGCAATGTTAGAAAACATCCCACTTAACTGATTATGCTTTATAAAATCTACAGATGGAGCTAGTTCGTGGCTTTGTTGCATCCAACCCGCTTTACCTGCTGTAACCGTTGCAAATGCACCACCAACACCTTGATAGGTATATTCACCGTTAATATTAGCTTTGTATGTTGCATCTACTGCAAGTACATTCACCTTTTCCCACTGATTTTTCTGTACAAGTTCAATCATTGCATTAGCGCCTGTAGCGCCATAAAACAAAATATGATTTACATGCTGTGGAAATAACTGCTTTAAACTATTTGCTAAAAGTTGCTTGAGCTCGCCTTGGTATTCAAGCGCAGGAAGCAACCAAACTAAAGGCGCTTGTAAGTCTTCAACTTTTGCAAATAATTCTTTTGCCTTTAATACGCAATCGTAAATGCATGCATTCCACGATTGCCATTCTTTAAACTCATTTGATGGTGGCTTTTCGCCGTATAAAAGCTCATCTATGTCTTGTGAAAATGGCGCTAAAAAGGACTCCATATTAATATTAAAAGCATTCATAGCGGTGCCTTCGCATCTAGCTTTTTAGCTGTAGCGTGCTGGTAATAGCTGTATAAGTTAAATACAGCTTGGCTATAGCTATCCATAGCAGACATTTCTATCGCATTTAACTTAGTATTTAATGCCTTTCCAGCTATTAAGCGCAAAGGTGAAAGCTCACTTTCGTACTTTGGCCAGTTAGTTTGTAACTGGCGCTTAAATTCACTGCAGGATAGCGCATCACCTTGCCACGCTTGTAATTGCGTTTCAAAACTCACCAATAAATCAAGCTTATCACCAAGCAAGCGCCTTATTAAAGCAATAATAGTACGTGGTTCTTCAACTTTACTTAAAGAGGTATTAGCTAAAGGAACAAGTTTTGCAAAGCTACTTTGCAGTAATATCTGCATGGTTTGATCAACCGTTAAGGTGTTACTTGCATGGTTGCCAACTACGTTTACTTGTTCCCAACTTAGTGATAATAAAAAAAGCGACATTAACGGGGAATTAATAAGCCCAGCATTGCATAAGTGTTTAAACGTATTTATTACATCGGTATTTTTTGTTTGGCTGCTTACTAAAAAATTTTTATCCAACGCAGGCTGCAAATGCTCAAGCGACTCTTGATTAGTGGTTAATGCAAAGCCCAGCGTTTTTAAATCAATATAAGCGATTAAATTAAAGCTATGTTGTTGTAATAACACTTTATAAATAATTAATTTAGTTAGGCTATGTAAGGTGGGCTCATTCATTAAAGCGTTAATAAACGCTAGGTTAATGTTTTGGGGCAAATTAGCCATAACTTCAATACATGCTTGTGCTGTGGAATCAATGTTGGTGTCACTTTGTAAAAAAGCAATTAATTGTGCTAAATCTGGCTGGCTGAATTTTTGTGTTACGTTATTTTTTTTAGCCGTTAACCAACAAGCTTCTAGTAACTTTGTTTTGAGCGTTTTTATAAAACCTACGCATGTAAAAGGGCAATATTGTGCTTCACTAATTGCTAGCAGTTGCGCTTTATGATTACTTAGGTATGTATATAGCAAGGTTAGCCACCTATTAATACTGTAGGATTGCCAACAACAATTTTACCACCATGGGAACTGTCATCACCCATTCTAGCGGCTGGCTTACCGTTAATTTTAACTGAGCCAGAACCCGATTTAATGCTATCTGGCGGGCCAATACACACCATCATGTCGCCTTTACGCGCAGCGGGCATACCACCAATTAACACATTAGTTGAGCCAATAACTACAGGGCCGCCTACATGCGGCACTGTGCCGGTTGTTTTAGGGCACACATGCATGTGACCAATTGTAGCTGCGGGCTTACCCATAAAGACTCCTTGTCTGTTTATATTTTTATAATAAACTAATCAAATAAAGGGATTATTAATAACTTACTGTGCGCCACTAAAAGCGATAAACACTCTATTAATTCACTTTGAGAGTAATCTGAAAGTGCAACTGGGCTTTGCATAGCATATTGATATAATCCCGACACAATATCTTCACTATTTAATGCTGGGTGTAAATTATTTAAAAACTGGCTAGCGTAATAACCATTCATTGCTTTTAAGTGACTTAATGCTGGATTTAGCAATGGATCGTCGGGTCTATTAATTGGTAAGCATATTAAATATGCCAACCCATAACGGCAATATACAACATATCCGTTATTATTAATTCCGTTTCTTAGCCCTGTGTAATAACTGTTTATTATTTCCATATTTGCACTAATTTAATTTAATTATTCCGGCTGATAAAGTTATAGCACTGCCGTCAACTTTAACATTACTACCTTTAATATCTATATTAGTACCTTCGATAGTTATATTACCACTACTGCTCATTTTAATTTGTGCTGAACCTGTTTTAATAATAATTTCATCACCAGCTTCTATATTTAATGTTTTGCCAACTTTTAAAGTATCGTTGTCGCCCATTTCGGCAATACGATTTTTAGCAACTTTAAGGCTGTCGTTGTTAGCAATATCTACTTTTCTGTCGTTGCCAATCTCAACATTATGGTCATTGTCTGTTTTGTCATTTTGATCGTTTTTAACGTATAGCTGTTTGTCTTTTTCTGCCTGAATATATAAAAGCTCGCTGCCTTTTTTATCTTCAAATCTAAGCTCGTTAAAATTATCAGCCCCGCCTTCTTTTGTAGAGCGGGTTTTTATACCGCTTTGTGTCTTTTCAGCAGGCAATGCGTACGGAGGCATTAAGTCTGCGTTATACACTGCCCCACTTATTATTGGTTGATCAGGGTCGCCATTAATAAAATCAACCAAGACTTCTTGGCCAACTCGTGGGAAGAAAAAAGCGCCCCATTTTTTACCGGCCCAGTTTTGCGATACGCGGATCCAACATGAGCTTTTTGAATCTTTTTTACCTTCACGATCCCAATCAAACTGTACTTTTACGCGTCCAAATTGGTCAATCATTATTTCATCGGCGCTATCACCGGTTACAATGGCTGTTTGCACACCGTTAATTACAGGCTTTTTCTTATTAATTTGGGCTCTGTAAGGAATTTCTTTTGGTACACATTCAAAGTGGTTTGAATAAACTTCTTCTAGCGATGACTGCTGCGAACCTGATTGGTTGGGTACTGTAATTGAAGTCATCATAGAGGTAATTACAAATGTTTTACCTTCAAGCCGTGGGTCTTCATGTTTTTTAAAACTAAATAATTTACCAACCGTAAATGAGCGACAGTCACTGCGGCCACTCGAAAGCTTCATGTCTCTTTGTAGTGATTCTAATTGTACTGACGCTAAATTAGCAGCACGCGGGTGGCACTCTTGCTCGCCCGTGTATTCGAAAATCTCAGAGACCGACTGCGTAGGAAGTTCAGGGTTTGCTTGCTCGCCATCAGGATATCGAGATGGCTGTTTAAAATCGTAACCAACACGTTTAAAGCTACCTGGGGCTATACTTAAACCACCTTGCCAACGCGATACATGCGATTCGCTTAAGTGACCAGTTGAAAATACAACCTTACCTTCACCACACACCTCATAGGCTGTTATATCATCAGCTAAAACAAGCGTATGGCTACTGTTTGAGTGTTCAAAAAAGTAAAAAATACCTTCTTGTTGAAATAAGCGCTGAATAAAATCAAAATCGGACTCTTGGTACTGAACGCAATATTCGTACTTAGGATAGGTCTTACTTGTTTTATCGCTAAAGGCAACATTGTGTTGGCCAAATAAATCAGCAAATATTTCTTTAATTGTTTTCTTTTGAAAGATGCGGCTGTTTTTACGGTTGCGCATAGAAGCTGCAAAAGGAACTATGGTGGCTTGATAGTCGATATAGTTTTTTTGTTCGTCTACATCTGCTGTACGGCTTCCGTTTGAAACCAAGTGACTGACTATGCCGTGGTAGTAACGCTCACCACCGCCATCTGCATTCTTTACTTTAATTGATACAGGTTTACCAACTAGATCTTCGTGTGCTATTTGTTTTCCAATGGTGTACATATTGGCAGACATAACAAATAAATCAGACATTGCCTCCTGGGCAACAAAACGAGTTAAATAGAGGGCATCTTTACCAGCAGGGGTGCTTATTTGAATTACGTTTTTATCTTGTGTTGCTTTTTGCATTCCTTGCTTTTCCCGTCCTAAAGATCAAAAAAAGCTCTGAGCAATGCCCAGAGCCATTATGAAGGTAACAAATATTACATTTGTTGACCTTTAACACCGCTGTAACCGTATACAAGTGGAGCAGTAATGTTATTTTTGTCGTCTGTTGGAGTAACAGTCATCATCATTTCTGTGTAGCTGATAGTGATTGTTTCGATCGGACGATCGTTTTGTACTGATACTGAGTAGCTAGAAATCATTGCATCTGTAAGTTCGATTTTCATGATTTCTTCAACTTTATCACCTTGTTTAGTGATATGGAAAACAGCTGGTAAACCTTTACCGATTGTCGCTTCTTTGAAAAGATCCGGAGATGCTTTATCTTGAAGTTTAGTGATTGTTACATCGCCTAAACGAGTAGAGCTTGACTCACGGTCCATCGCTGTACCAGTAGCTGAGCTAATTTCACGACTTACATTCCAATCAAGAGATAAAACTGTAATTAAATCTTTGAAAGACTCAGCAGTAGTTTCGCCTTTGATTGAACCGTATTTTAAATATGTATTTGCTTGCATTCGATAATGCTCCTTTTTATTAAACAATGTTATCCATTAATACTGGATTCTTTACTTTGGCTTATACCAAAATTCCTTTGAAACCATTATCTTTAATACAGCAATGAAAAGGCCTTCTGATTCCTTTCCTTAGATGAAGACAATGTCTCAAAAATTCCATGTAGTGATATCAGGCACCAAAATTATAATGCCCTCAAACTAAAGAAACAACCTTAATAACAAGTTATTTCAAATTAACTTTAATTAATCTTTAATTCAGCTCTAGTTCAAATTCATTATCTTTTATTAATAACGATATACTATTAATTTCTTTGTCTTCAATCATGCTAGAAAGTAAAACTTCAGACAATAATGGCAGCACTCTGTTTTGCAGTATAGTGTGAATATTACGTGCGCCTGAGCCTGCATTTTGACAATTAGCAATAATATACTCAATTACATCATTATTATAAGTTAGCTCTGCATTGTAGTGTTTTTTAACTCGTTTAATTATTTTGTTTATTTGAATAGCTGCAATTTCAGTAAGAATATCATCACTTAACGGTATATAAGGTATTACATTAATACGCCCTAAAAACGCAGGTTTAAATGACGCGAGTAAATCATCTTGTAATGCCTTTAATAAACCCTTAATACTCGGTTTACTTTCTTCGTCTTCAAATAAACTCATTGTGGTGTCTGTACCCACGTTTGAGGTCATAATTATAATTGTATTCTTAAAATCGATATCGCGGCCTTCACCGTCTTTAATTGTACCTTTATCAAACACTTGATAGAAAATATCTTGCACGCCAGGGTGTGCTTTTTCCATCTCATCTAAAAGTACAACACTGTATGGTTTTCTTCTTACCGCTTCGGTTAATATGCCACCTTCACCGTAACCTACGTATCCTGGGGGTGAGCCAAGTAATAAAGACACTTTATGTTCTTCTTTGAACTCAGACATATTAATTACGGTAACGTTGTCTTCACTGCCATATACTTCTTGAGCAAGTGATAGAGCTGTTTCGGTTTTACCTACACCGCTCGGCCCAGCTAACATAAATATACCATTAGGGCGGCTTTCATCTGCTAGCTGAGCACGCGATGTTTGAACAACTTTAGCTATTAAATCAAGAGAATGGTCTTGCCCTACAACGCGTTGCTTCATTTGTGTGGCTAAATTTAAAATCCCATGAATTTCATCTTCATGCATTTTACCAACAGGAATACCCGTCCAATCTGAAATAACTTGTGCAATTAGCTCCTCGTTGACTTGCCAATGCACCATATTATGTTCAAAAGCGGCTAGTTTTTCTTTACTAGCTCTAAGCTTATTGAGTACTTCTTGAGATGACTCTTCATCTTGTGAGTTAATAAGCTCTAACGCTTGATTAAGCTCAGCGACTATTTCTTTTTCAGTTTTAAATTGCGCTTTTAAAGGCTCTAATTGCTCTTCAATTGTAATAAGCTCTGCTTTTAAAGTGTCTAACTGCTCTGCGTGATCTAAACCTGTTTTTTGTTCTCTATTAAGCATTTTTACTTGTGTTTCTATTTCGCTTAAGCGATTTACAAGCTGCTCAATAGTATTTGGAGTAGATGCTTGGCTCATTGCAACACGTGCACAAGCTGTATCTAATAGCGCCACAGCTTTGTCTGGCAATTGTCTAGCCGTAATATAACGATGAGATAAATGCACTGCGCCTTCAAGTGCTTGCTCAGAGATAAACACCTTGTGATGCTTTTCCATTACCGGCACTAAGCCACGTAACATAGCTACGGCTTTTTCGGGCGTTGGCTCTTCAACTTTTACAACTTGGAATCGGCGCGTTAATGCAGCGTCTTTCTCAAAAAACTTTTTGTATTCAGCCCAAGTAGTCGCCGCTATTGTGCGTAATTCGCCACGTGCTAAAGCGGGCTTTAATAGGTTTGCCGCATCATTTTGACCCGCTGCACCACCGCTACCAATCATGGTATGTGCTTCATCAATAAACAAAACAACCGGATTTACCGCATTTTTTACTTCGTTGATAAGCGATTTGAGGCGATTTTCGAATTCACCTTTCATACCCGCACCAGCTTGTAGTAGTGCTAAATCTAAACTGTGAATTTTTACATTTTGTAATACAGCCGGTACATCTTTTTGAGCAATTCTTAACGCGAGCCCTTCAACAACTGCTGTTTTACCTACACCTGCTTCACCAGTTAAAATTGGGTTGTTTTGACGACGCCTTGTTAAAATGTCAACCATTTGGCGAATTTCGAAGTCACGACCAAGAATAGGGTCGATTTTTCCAGCGAGTGCTTGGGCAGTTAAATCAACAGTGAATTGATCTAAGCTTGGGGTTTTAGAGCCAGCATTTGCCTGAGTCGACGCATTTTGTACTGAATAGTTACGCTCTTGAGATTGCGCAACGATTTCAGGCCATGCATGAAGCAATTGACCTGGTTCTATTTTATTAAATAACTTACTACAACGTGTTACTAAGCTGGATAATGTATCGTCTTTGGTAAGGGTATAAATAACATATGCACTACGAATTTGATTATCTGTAAACTCAATACTAGTACTTAACCATGATTGCTTGAGGAGACTGGTTACATGCACTGACAAACTAGGAGATGACTCACTACCCGTTTTAAACGACTCTAATGATTGATTTAAATCCTGCTGAACTTTATCAATATCTATATCGAATGAGCCAAAAATCAGTCTAACGTCATCTAGTTGCTGCTCAATCATTGAAAGTAGCCAATGCTCAAGTTCAACCGTGAAATGACTGCGGCTATTACATATAGCAACAGCACCTTCTAGGCTTTTTCTGCAATCAGGACTCAGTTTTTCAACTAGTTTATTCAGTGTCATCGAAGACATACTTTTTTCCTTTTAATTTTAATTATCCCTTAAACGATAACTTAGTAGGGTTAGATTTTAATTTGTTATCTTGTACAGATAAGAAGCTATTGGCACCTAACTGACACTCATTTTTTGAAAGTTTAGCGGCACCTAAATTTTGAAAATTTGACTCAATGACTAAGCGAAAGTTAATGGCATTTCCAACATAGTCTTTTGTTATTTTATTCGCGATTTCGAAAAGCGGACCTTTGGGCAAAAGTTGTTTTGCTTTATCTGGATCATCTGATTTTATGTGAATTTCGATATTAGAAGATACGTCCCATACTTTATTTCCAATCATGGTATCAACGCCTAAACGGGCGTGCTGGCCTTCATATAATGTTTGGCTTGCTAAACGGGTTTGTTCTTGCTCTTTTAGCTCGTGCCATTGGCCAACCATTTGTTTAATTGATACTTCACAGCCTAAGTATGACGAAAGTACATTTTTTAAATCAAATGCATTTCTAATTTTACGGCTATATAAACCCGAAAAATGCAGTTGGTGTTCGTTGTAACCACCACTTAATAGACCCAGTATTTGTGTATAAGGATCTCTGTTTCTATCTTTATTTACGTGATTAAGCGATGGTTTATATTTTTTCCAAGCACGGTAATACAGTGAGATTAAACGATGATTAAACATGTCGTAAAAGTCACGCATGGTTGTATCTTTATAGCGCAAACGCTGCATCACGAGTTCGCTATAAAACTGGGGTAAAGCGCCTGAACAACCCGTTAGCCCCATAAAAGAAACCTGCATATTTACTTTATGCATACCGTCTTCGAAACCTATTTCTTCTAATTTGGTAATTGCATTACCTGGATAGCCAAACTTTTGGGTAGCTGTAAACTTAATCAACTCTTGCTTTGGATTACTGTCGTAACCGACATGTCGATAATCTAAGCCGCGCTTTTTGAGCTGATTTTCAATTATGAAAACAGCTTTATAAAAATCAATTTGAGAAGCTTGTGAGATTATTTGCTTAATCATAATAATGGACTGTCACCCACTCTTGCAGGCCATTGAAAATAAATTTGTTCTTGCTCTTTAAGCCTTAAGCTTAAACGTGTGTAGCTATTTATTGCTGCAAATTGAGCAAAAAAGTGATCAAGTATTGATGCAAAGAAAAACATCCCGCTGCCAGAAAAGTCATCGTTAGCAAATGTAATTTCAATTTCGCTGCCTGTTGCAAAGCTTACTTTACCTTTTTGAATCACACGGGCAGTTGAGGGCTCTATTACCACTCTATAAATATTATCTATCATGCCTTTAGTTTGTGGTGATGCTCTAAAATCGTATAAACGCAAAACTTCCTTAAGCTTATTACATGCGTCTTCACCACTAAAGGTATCAAGCGTTAAATGATTAACTAACTGCCACCGTGTTGCATCAGCTAATATAGGTCTCACTGCATGAGTAAATGGCGTTAAACATCTAATTTTTTTAATTACATCGCCGCGCTCAGGCATTAATAAACCAAGTTCATCATCACCAAATGGCATGCTTGCCGGTAGGTTACGATTACTACAATTTGCGCGCACAGTAAGTACAGAGTTTCCGTCACCATATTCCATAGCACTGTTTTCAAAAGTAGCATCAACTAACGATAAAAATGTTTCGGTACCTGACTCTACATAACCGCCAGCCCAAGAGGCAGTTTCTCGACGAATATGCCAAAACAAATCATCATGTCCATGATATTTAGGATGTGTTTGACCATAAAAAGGCGAAACAATTTGTTTATTGCCCTTATGGTCAAATGCAATAACTTCCGATATACCAATTACTTCTGATATTTCCGAGTCCATATAACGTGGTGTTAACTGATATTCATATTCACTGATCTCAGGTCGTATTGGCTCAAGCTCTTGTTCAAATAAGTTTATTATTGGTGTACAGCCTAATAAGAACATATCTTTATCTACTTGCTTTTCAAGCTCAGCAGATTCAGTATCTAGGTAAATATAAATACTACATTTATTAGATTGCTTAGGGAGTGATGAAAGAATGCCTTCAAGCTCAAAAAACCTAAACTTCTCAGGAAAAGTAAAGTTTTCGACGAGCAAACGATATCCGGCAGATGAGCGCTGCGAATAAGGGACCACTGCTTCGTTAGAATCAAAGCCCACTGCTTTTAATTGGCTTTTTGACAGATATCGAATACCTTCATCGCCATTGTCTATAGCAATACCAATACTATGTTTGAACAGTAGTTCGTAAACTTTAAGTGTATGATGCCATTGGCCATTTATAAAAATTCGTAATTTTTCAAGGCCAGTTTCTGCAAGCGAAACCCCTTTATACTCACCTGTTAATTCTATTTTGAAAATAGATTTTGCTTTTTCTTGCCAGCGAGGCTTAGGCGCTACAAATGGGCTATTATCAAATTGCACATTTGTTATTTCGACAGGCCAAAGGTAGGTTTCATAACACGTTTGAAATTTACATTGCTTCATTGAGTCAACGTTAGTTTCTACTTCACTTGCCTTTGGTATAACCACACCTGCCGTAGATAAGTTCTCAGCTTCGAGCTTAACAACTGACATTGATGGAATTGGCGCTTGGTAATCTGGTAGCATTTGCCCTAGCAAAGCATCCGTTAACTCCGGGAAACTATCGTCGAGCTTTTGCCTTATATTGGCAGTTAAAAATGCAAAAGATTCTATTAATCTTGAGACATGAGGGTCTTCAATATGATCTTCACTTAACTTTAAACGCCCTGCAACTTTTGGATATTTTTCAGCAAAGTCTTTACCTAGATGACGCACAAATGCTAATTCACGATTGTAATACTTCAATAACTCATCGTTCATAATGATGCCTCAATAATCTTCATACCCAAGTTCACGGGCTCTACTTCTGAATCAAAACTAATAAATTCTGGCTCAGGATCGGCGTATAAAAGCGCATTTATTCTTAAATTTAATACTCTATTTAAAGGTACTTCTTCGTCAGTGAACACTTCAACTTCAAGAAACCGTGGCTCAAATTTTAAAATTGTATTTCTGACGGTTTCGCACAGTAATGCGCGCCCTTCGTGAGAGCTTACAGACATACTCGAAAAGTCAGGTAAACCATAAGACAAACATGAAGTAGCCAGCTCGGTGTATTGAGTTGGCCATGTATGCCATTGAATTCGAGCATTTAGCAAAGCTTCTATATCTCTGCGCACGTTTTTTCTAAGCTCACTAATAGTGATGCCTTCGGTACGTGATGGTGCATCCTGGAAGTCGGGCTCATCGTCAATGAGCCTATCTATAATGGATGCTTGAAGCTGTTGTTTATGCTCTATCATGGTTGCTTAAGCTTAAATTATGCTGTTTCAAGTGAGCTTATTTTTAAATTTGGGATGGTGATAGCCTCATCATCAACAAACAGCATTTTCATGCCCTTACCTATAATAAATTCATCTTTTAACTCAACCCAGTCAGACACTTGACCTAGCTTTTCAAGCTCCGATTCAGAGTTAATATAAACAAGTGGTAAATGAGCTGTACCTGACGGACCATCTTTAATTGTAATTTCAACACGTAACCAAATACTTTCTAATAAAGATTCTACTGGCTCCATTTTTAACGATTCAATTTCGTTAAAGTTTGCTAGATAAAACTCACCATTAGTACCTAAAACCTCTAGGTACGGGCTTAAGCAATCATCGAGATCTCTTGTTGATGCCTCGTCTGTGCTAACTCTTAAAGACTCCATCTCTTGAGCTAACTGAGCTGCTTCGTCAGTTGAGCCTTCTAACAGAGCAACATGCATTTTCAAAAATAGTGTGTCTAACTCATTCGCATCATGAAATAACTTAGGAATGCCTTTACCTTGATAAAAATCTACACGAGATTGCTGAGCACGAATTAAGTGCCTTAAATTTACTGCACCTACTGCAAATTCTGGATTTTTTTGTACCATGAAATCTAGCTGTTTATCGGCTTTTTCAAGTTCACCATTTATGCAAAGTAATTCGGCGTAAATACTTCTGATATCAAAGTTTAATGGCTCATCTTGAAGCTCTGTAGCACAACAAGATAATGCATCAGTAAGTTTCCCCTCGCGAATTAAGCTATGTATTTTTTTCATGACTATTCCTTTATTTTATGATGAGGACTGAGCTCTGTAATTAATTTAATACTGGAGATCATCTGATCTAATTGAAAATGTGGCTGTAATTGTAAAACAGAAAAGTAATGCCCTGGATTGGCTTTATTTTCACTGACTTTTATTCTGGCATTACTTAACGGGTACTTACTTCTTATATGCTCGGAGGAGGAGTCTGAAGCCGTTGTATAATTATTTATCCACGCTTGTAGGTCTCGCTCACAAGCTTGTGCCGTGTTATAAGAGCCGACACGGTCTCGAGCTAGTAGCTTTAAATAGTGAGCAAAACGAGATACACACAAAATATATTGCAGCATTGAAGATAAGCGCGCATTAATATTAGCGGCACTTGATTCATAGTTTTTGGTTTTTTGAACCGATGCATTACTATAAAAAACAATGTGTTCTGTATTAGTCACTGACGATGTTGGAATAAAGCCAAGTTCAGAAAATTGCTTTTCAAACTTACTTGTCACTAACAAGTTTAGTGGTGGCTTTGCTTCTTTTTGATAGGTGTCGTTTGCAAAACTGTCTCTCGCCAGCCCTGTAACCAGCCCCTTTGAAATTTTACCCGGCTCAATACCACGAATGTGACCAAACCAGCCACTATCGCAATATGCTCTTATTAAGGTAGATACAAATTGATATGCGGCATTGCCCCAAAGCATATCGCTTTCAGGGTCTTTAATTTGTTCTTTAAAGTAAAAATCTTGATGACGTTTTCCATCATTGCTATATGGCGGTCTAACTAATACATGAGGAAGCGTAAGCCCAATAAAACGAGATTCTTCCATCGCTCGAAAGCTTTGCCATTTAGCGTATTCGGGTTGTTCAAACTGGTTAAATAAGTCTGCGTAATAGCCTAAATCAGAAAAGTTGTCTGCACCAAATAAGTTAGGAGAAGCTGAGCAAATAAATGGAGAGAAAGCAGCGGCAGCGGTTCTAGATATTTCTTTTATTGTGTCTATGTCATTATAAATTGTGCCTGCTGAGCACATGTTACTAATTTCATAATCACCTACTACTACACCAAATGGCTCGCCACCTGCGCTATCAAACTCACTTTGATAAAGTAGTTGAAAAAATAGGCTTTGGTCAAAATCAATAGCTTTGTTTACATCTTTAGAGAGTGTTGCCCAATCGCAGTTCAATACTTTTATTTTTACTTTATTTTCTTTGTCGTATTGTTCGCTTTGAAGTATCAGCCACCAAAGATTACGCCAACTGGCTTCTAGCTTTTGAAATCTATCATTATGAATTATGAGGTTTAATTGTTCTGAAATGAGTTGATCAAGTTCAACAATTACGCGCTGTAAATAAGGACCAAGTGATTCTTTAGTCCAAGATATAGGTGAATCTGAAGAGCCTTCAAGCCATAACAACAAGGCTTTATCTAGGTTTTTTTCGTTTAAAAACCTATCGAGTAAAGCCTCATTATCACTTATTCTAGACTGCGCTTTTTGTACAAAAGCGAAGTCTTGATTTATAAATGAAAACTCTTCGTGATTCATTCTACTGCATTATCCTTAACGCTAAAGATCAGTTTATTAACCGATCTCTGGAATTTTAGCTACAAGACGTAAAGAAGAAGTAAGCTCTTCCATTTGTAGCCAAGGTCGTAACCATGCAACTGCATTGTATGCACCTGGCTGACCTGGAATTTCCTTAACCGATACTTTTGCATCAGCTAGAGGATAACGCGCTCTGATATCTTGACCACCACCCTCAGTCGCATTTACGTACGATAAGATCCAACGGTTTAACCAAGATTCAACATCTTCCGCTTCCATAAAGCTACCAATTTTGTCGCGCGCCATTACTTTTAAGTAATGAGCAAAACGAGAAGTAGCCATCAAGTAAGGTAAGCGAGCCGATATTGCCGCATTTGCTGTTGCATCAGGAGTAGAGTAAATTTGTGGTTTTTGACAGCTTTGGCCACCAAAAAATACTGCATAATCTGTATTTTTGTAATGACAAAGAGGTAAGAAACCTAACTTGCTTAGTTCTGCTTCACGTCGGTCTGTAATGCCAATTTCAGTCGGACATTTAAGATCTGGATCGCCATCATCGCTAGTGAAAATATGCGTAGGAAGACCTTCTACTTTACCGCCACCTTCAGCACCACGTATTGCAGTACAAAAACCATACTGAGCGAATGCTTTAGTCATATTAGTAGCCATAGCATATGCAGCATTACTCCAGCAATAGTCGCTGTTATCAGTGCTTAATGAACGGCCATCTTTTGGCTCTACTTCAAACTCTTCGTAGTTAAATTCTTCAACTGGTTTTGAAGCTGCGCCATAAGGCAGACGAGATAGGAAACGAGGCATTGTTAGTGATACAAAGCGTGAATCATCACTGTCTCTAAACGAGCGCCATTTTGTGTATTCTAGAGATTCAAATACTTTTTCTAAATCGCGAGGTTTAGTTAGCTCTTCCCAATTATCAAAACCAAATAATGAAGGAGATGAAGCTGCAATAAACGGACAGAAACCAGCTGCTGCAACATTAGACATTAGGCTTAATGTTTCAACGTCTTCAGGATGATTAGTAAACTCAAAGTCACCTACGATAGTACCGTAAGGTTCGCCACCTGGAGTACCAAATTCAGATTCATAGATTTTCTTAAATGTTTGACTTTGATCAAATTCAACAGCTTTACTTAAGTCTTTATGAAGTTCTTTTTTCTTCATATTTAGCATACGAATTTTAAGTGTAGCACTTGTCTCAGAATTCATCACTAAATGGTGCAAACCTCGCCAAGAGCCTTCTAACTTTTGAAACTCTTCGCTATGCATAACTACACTTAGCTGTTTAGATATTTTTTGGTCGATTAATTGAATCGCTTCATTAAACGTCACTGTCATGTTTTTGTTCCACTGAACAGTCCCTTTTAAGGCTTCTTCTGTCAGTGTTTTAAGTAACTCTTCTGCACGGCTTGCATCTGTTTGTTTAGTTGCGCCAATTGCTTGCTCTAAAAGTGAAGACGTTGCTTCTGAAGTAGACTCTAATTCAGTACTTAGTTGCTCTGTACTCATTTTTCAGTCTCCTCTATTTTTAGTTCTTTTGCGATAGAGTCTAAGCTTGCTGTATTGCTTAATACTTCTTCAAGTACGTTTTCTAATTCTTCTGAGCGATCAATCTTAGTCATTAAATCGCGTAACTTGTTGCGTGTTTCCATTAATTTACGTAATGGTTCAACTTGATTCACAACAGCTGCTGGCTCAAAATCGTCAATCGATTTAAAGTTAAGTTTTACTTCAAATTCAGAACCATCATCATTAAGCGTATTATCAACTAATAATTTTAGTGAAGGGCTCATACGCTTTAAAACGTCATTAAAGTTTTCACGATCTATTTGCACAAATCGTCTATCTTTAAGTGGTTTTAATGCTTCAGTGTTATCACCAGAGAAGTCGCCCATAACACCAACAACAAATGGTAATTCTTTTTTTACTGCAGTGCCTTCAGTTTCCACATCATAAGTGATGTGTACGCGAGGCTTACGAACTCGTTTTAATTTATCATGGATACTCATAGAGAACTCCTTTTACTTATGTTTCAGTTTCGCTGATTTTAATGCCAGACAACTTAAAGTACCCAGTCCTAGCATCACTATCTGTAATTAATTCATTTAACAATTCAGGTAGCGACAACTCGCTCCATCGAATTACTTGCTCTATGGTGTAAGACATAGGCGAGTGTGGTTCTGTTTTTCTAAAAAAAGATGCAATTTCTTTGAGTTTATCTATCGCACTTTCTCTTGAGTTAATTTCGTTATTAGCTTTTACAGTTTGATTTACAGTAGTTTGACCTTCTTCGTCATCACTGTGAACAACTTCTTGTACCGCATTGAGAGCTGCTTTAGCTTTTTCTGCAGCTTCAAGTTTATCAGCCGCAACATGTTCAACAGCTCCAAGGCTAACTTCTAACGCTTGCTTTATGTTAGACGTTGGCTGAGGTTGACCTGTCACTCTATCCATAACTTCGCTTAATAAAGCAAACTGTTCAATAGCACTTTCGATATCATGCTTCAAAGTCACAAAAAATTCAGTACTGGTTTCTGATGCACTTCTTTCTATGAGTTCATAGTCAACCGCGCCTAGATTAAGCTTTTTCTCTCTTTTTTCATCACTTAAACGAGAAATGTCGTAGCCTTGTTGATACTCCCAAAAAGAGTACGATTCCATACTGGAACTGTCTGTCAAGTAGATGCTTTTAATAGGAATTATTAAAGTACCTTCACCAGCAGAGCCATTAAGACCAACTAAAGCTGAAATTTTATCGGATAACTCATCATCGTCATCTAATGACGGATACAGCTTATCAAAATAACTATCGAGCAGATTATGAGCAACCTTAAAACCAAAAGCTAAGCCTTTAAAACCGTGAATACGGCAAAGGCCTTCTATAAACCAAGCTAAATATTCAATATCTTTGCTTTCGTTTTTAATTGCTTTACTGCATTGTTCTAATAAAGGAAGCCAATCTCTTGCTAATGAAGAAATACCTTCTTCATCAACCAACGCATTTCTTTCTGCGGCACGAAGCTGGTTTCTTAAATCTTTTAAGGCGTAATAAGTCGACGTAGGAGAAACATCAGAACGGGGATCAATACCTGCAATCTCGGTGTCTGAAATAGGGGAAATATACTCTTCAAATAAAAACATTCCGTCGTCCTAATAATTATCCATAAAACTCTAATAAAGCTGAGCGGATTTTATATTACATTCTTTATAATAAATTACAAGCCTAGTTACAATTGAGTTTAAACCTTAATTATTGCTTTTACATAAACAATTAGAATATTAATATACTTTAAATTAATAAATGTAATTAAAGTAAAAACTCAAATAAAGTAAACTAAAACAATTTCATTTTAAAATAGAGCTACCTTGAAAACAATGGAATTGTAGCTTCATCTTGAATGTTGAATGTTTCTGAATTATTGCCAGCATAACTTTCATCGTACTTTATTAAAATACACGTTACGTTGTCTCTTGCACCTCTCACTAATGATGAGTGCATTAACGCCATTCCTGAATCAATAATACTACTTGGCTCTAATGACAAACATATGTCTTCATCTGACAATTCGCCGGTGAGCCCATCTGAACAAAGTAAAAATATATCGCCTGTTTTCACTTCATTTTGAATAACGTCCACTTTTACTTCTTCGGTTACACCTACAGCCCTTGTGATTACATTTGATAATGGATGCGTCTTAGCTTCTTCTACTGAGATAATCCCTTCATCGATTAAATCATTTACTTGGCTGTGATCTCTTGATATTTGCCTAAGTTGACCATCTCGCAGCATGTAAGCTCTGCTATCGCCAACCCACAAAACATAGTACTTATTATTTTTTAAAAATAATGCGGTAACTGTACTGCCCGCGGTTTTACTACCTAGATATTGGGCACTGTATTCGTTTAATTGCCTATTAGCATCTTCAATGGCTTCAACTATGTATGATACTTCTAGTTTTTCAAGTGGAAGCTCTTCAATTTTTGCTCTTAATACATCTACAACAAGTTGGCTGGCAACTTCACCAGCCTCGTGACCACCCATCCCATCTGCGACAACCCATAAGTTATGGCTGTTTATTTCTACATGCGCATCCTCGTTAAGCTGCCTGACAGCACCACGATGGGTAATTGCATAACTTGTACTAAACTTGCTAATCACTATTTCTTACCTGTGTAAAATTCCATTCCCAGTGTTTCCACCTTCCATCTAACATTGCCGCAACTTGATTTACCGCAGGCAAGCCAGGAGTTATAAGTACCATTGGTTTTATGTTGCAAGAGCCATGCGTCCACCAAACACTGTAATCGCCATGTCTTTTTAATAAAAGAGCATGCATTGCATCTTGAAGAACTTCATTCGATAACTCATCACCTGAAAACTCAAATGCTTCTGCACTTTTATTTTTATCTGCTGAATTTAAAAAGCTAACCTGCTTTTTAACTCCAGATATAGCACTTAAAGACTTAGCAACCTCTTTACGCCAAGAAAACAAATCAACGGAACTATCTAGAACTTTTAATACAGTATCTTCATACTCTAAAGAGAACACTCCTGAGTTTAAAACTTCAATCGGTGCTTGCTCTAATGTGCTTGCAACTGTAAAAGGGTAATGTCGTCCCACGGCATCCATACTCGGAAACAACGTGCCCATAACCCCTTTGTCACCAACAATATTTGGCGATAATGCAAAGTGCCATACTGGTCCGGTTAAGTAGTTATCTTGCCATACTTCACCTAGTTGCTCTTTACTCACTGCAATAGCAGCTTGTAGCCATTGCTCCCAATGCTCTGAAAACTCTTTCGATACGTTATCTTGTACAAAGTCACCTAAACTAGGCACTTTGCCAAGATAACCAATATTTATAATCGGGTCGGACATGAAAACTTCTCTACACTTTTGTTCCAAAATGGATGCCTGATTGATTTAGGCAATAACTCGACTTTCGCATTGTTCCCCATGAGTGAAAAATGTAACTCTAAGTCTTCACGTGTTTTTGCTCTTTTAGCACTTAACTCGTCTAACATACGGTATAGCGACCATTCACCTTGGTAAGTTGTATTAATGGGGCGACCACCACTTGGAGGAGTAAATTCAATCCGAGTATTACTTTGCCCTGTTGATCCTGGCCATACAAAGTTAGTTATTTTGATTGGCCCATGACGATATGACATAGATTGCCCATCAATTTCGACCCTGAACTTTGATACTGATTGATCTAATTCTACAGTCCTTAAACCAAACTCAATTCTTGGTGTTGCACTACCGCCATCAAAAAAGACAGTTTGAATTTGATTAGCAAGCTCAAACATCGCTAATGTATCTCGGCTAATGCCTATATCTTTTTCAAATTTCCATGGCGTTGAGCTCATATCTACACTAGGCGCAATATAGTTTGTGAAAAAGCTATCAATTGTTCCACCTGGGCCGAAAAATCGAGTGAAATCTTTCATATTCACTTCTTTATCTGCGTATGGAGAGAACGGATAACGGCCAACAATTGCAGCGTTATATTCGCGTAACACCTTACTTTTCCACATCTCGTTTAAGTGTCTGTTGGCACTATTTTTAGTTATATTGCTAGTATCACGACTGATATCTAACAACCAACTATTAAACGGATAAGGTAAGTCTCGGCTTTGGAACTCAAGTTGACGAATAAAGCTTGGCTTACTTTTACCGCTAATTTGATCTTTAATTGACGACTTTAACTGATCGCCTCTATCAAGTTTGGTTAAGTAAACGTTTAACTCTCTCAGGTTTTTCTGAATATTATCTAATTGTTGGGCATCAATTTTTATTACATCTTCAAAGGCTTCTTCAACTTGATGACCCGGTAATTTAATATCAAATTTAGGGGCTTCGTCAGGTAAAAATCGTTTGATACGATTAGCCTTTGTTTGCATAGCAATTTCAGCAGCATTTGCTGCCACTTTACCTGCAGCCTTTTGATTATCAGATACTGGTAATTTAGTTAGCTGCACATTTTTTTGAACAGCAGTGATAATATTTTTAATAGGAGCTTCAGAACCCGCTAGAGCATCAGTGATATTAACCCCCTCAGCAGGAGAGCTATATTGATTAAGGCTCAAATCATCAATAAATGATTGCCAATAATAGATATAATCTTGAAAATATCGCTGCTCTAGCTTTTTCTCTATTTCATCTTTAGAAATATCGTAGGTACCCGTGGCCTCTTCACCATACACCCAGCTACTTGCCATTAAATTACCAAGCATTTTACTTTTCTCAACATTAAAAATGCCGTGGAAACCATTAAATGTATATAAGCCAGGAATACTTCGCGTAAGCTCACCGTCATTTCTAAAAGTAAATTTTTGCGCACTTTCGAAACTAATAATATCTGTAAGCCTAAATGGCGGGATACTGCTATCTAAGAAGTCGGCTTGAAGTCGTTGGTATGCTCGCTCAGCAATTGGTAGCTTAGTTAGCTCAGCTCGTGCAACACGCACTGCTTGATTATCAATTTCAATTTGGCTAACACCGTTTTCAAGTAATGTAGCAACATGCTCCATCAGCTCTACTCTGGTTTGCATATTTTTATCGCCTGGTAAATTACGTTCTAAATACGCGTTAAACCATACCGTTATATCTTCGCCTTCAAAGTATTCAGGCTGAAACAACATGAGGTAACACTTCAGTGTTTCGTATAAATAACTCAAGTGCTCAGGATGAGCTTCCATTTCTTTAATTAAGGTACTTGCAATAAACGGTTCTAAATACGTTTGCAATGAACGGTCGTAGGCTTGTGTAGAAGCCATTTTTATTTCATTTAGTTTGTTAAACCCAATTGATTTAGACTCTTGTGTATTAACAAGTTCAGGGTTGCTTGCAGGTAAGTTTCTAAGAGCTTTTAATCTGTCGTTTAATACCAATAAGTTATTACGATCAAATGAGGCGGTATCAAGCTCTTGGTACGTTGCAATCGCATCCTCAGTCTCTGAAATTAAGTTACTATTCCAAGCAAAACTAAAGTACCACGATGTTGAAAAACCAAATAAAGCTATGCATGCAAGCGATATGCTACCAACACGAAGCCATTTATTTTGTTTGTCATGATGTTTGTTAGTGCTTGCTAAGTTTTGCTCTGGAAAAATTACACCTTCTAATACATTCTTTATAAAAAAGCTTTTAGATTGGTTAATGTATCCAGATTCGCCTGCGTTTGCTTCGTTTAAAAAGCTTGATGGCGTACCTTCTTGCGTTGCACTTGTAAGATAAACACCACGAAACATTGGTAGTTCTTCGTATGCATTAGGAGTGAATATTTCTTTTAAAAAAGCATCTCCTACACCTTGTAGCACACGAAGCTGCCTTGGGAATTCGAATATTTTAGCGCGAATTTCTTCGTTTCTTTCATTAATTAATCTACGATTTAACATCTCGGTTAATTTAGAAATTAATGTGTGAAATTCTTTATTAAATGCATCTACTTGCGTGTCTTTATCTAAATCAAGTTCAAAGGTTACGCCCCAGACCTGCTCACATTCTTCTTCAGTTAATTCGCCAAAAAACTCTCTAAAGCCTTCTATTAAATCAACTTTAGAAAAAATAACGTAAACAGGAAAAGTCATGCCTAATTGGCTTTGTAGCTCTTGTAATCGCTGTTTAATAGCGCGAGCATGTAGGTTTCTCTCAGTTTTGGTCTGGCTCATAAGCTCAGAAATACCCATACTGATCATTACACCATTAATCGGCCTAAGAGGACGGTACTTACGAAGTAATCCTAAAAAGCCTTCCCATGCACGTGAATCATGCTTTGCGTGGCTGCTTTGCGTTGTGTAGCGCCCTGCAGTGTCAATTAAAACAGCTTTATTGGTAAACCACCAATCACAATTACGCGTACCGCCAACACCATGAACTAAATCAACACCCAGCTTATCCTTTAGTGGGTAATCAAGCCCTGAGTTATGAATAACGGTAGTTTTGCCAGCCCCTGGCGGTCCTATCATTATGTACCAAGGCAGCTGGTAAATGTTTTTACCTTTGAACAGCTTTACATCTTTTAAAAGATCGATAGCTTCGTTCATTCGCGTTTTAAGCGTGGTAATTTCTTCATTTACTTCAGAGCTATTTGTATCGCTATTACTATCAATTAACTCATCAGCCATTTTTTCGTCTCGTTTGCTTTGTTGCATAAGACGATAAATTTTAGACACAGAAAAAACCAATAAAACCAATATAATAGTAAACAGTCTTGCTGCAATACTTTGTAGTGGTACATAGTCAGCTATCGCTATTAATGGGCCGCCAAACCAAATTAGTAATGATAAGGCCAAAAAGCCAATAACTAGCATTGCCGTACGAGATGTAAGTGCGTAGGTCACTTTTTTTATTTTTTGTGAAAAACTCATTTCAGCCTCTTAAAATAATAAATCGATTTCAATTCGTCGGTTAAGTGACCGAGAAGCTGAATCTGAATTACTGGCAATAGGCTCTGCTGCGCCCTTACCTTCGGGCCATAAACGCCCACTGAGGTTTGTACTTTTAGCCATAGAGTTTGCAACTTGCGTTGCGCGCGCTAAAGAAAGGTGCCAATTTGAAGGATACTTATCAGTTCTAATTGGTGTATCGTCTGTGTGGCCAGTTATTAAAATACGTCCTTTAGTTCCTCCAAGGCTCAATGCTAGCTTTTCTAAAATAGGTTGAAATGAAGGTAATAATTTAGAGTCACCTTGGTTAAAAAGGCTCTCACTATTAATAGAGATTCTGATTCTATCGATATTTTTCTTTATCGTTACAATCCCCATTTGAATCTCAGTTTGTAATAGCTGCTCTAATACAAGTAGCTGCTGATCCTTTTTGTCTATTGCTTGGTCTTCAGCTAGAGGATGAATGATAGCAAGCTTGTCATTAACAGTCGTAACATCATCATTTAGCTTCATATTTATAAATAAATAAACAGTAAGTAAAAGTAAGCCCAGAACAGAAAAAATAACCCACAACGGCACCTGATTTCTTAATTCTACACCAGCGGCTACTCTTTGCTTCCAGTTAGGAGAAAGCTTATTATTGATTGGCCCATCTAATTGATTTAATAGGTGGTACATTTGTGAGCGGTATTCTTCTACTTTATTATCACCCACAGTATCTAACCTGTACTTACCTTTAAAACCTAAATTTAAACAGTGGTACTGAAGCTCTAAAAAGGCTTTGTGTTGCTCTGGCTGAGACAATGCATTGTCTAGTAAAGTATAAAAGTACTCACCGCCAAAGGTCTCTTTATGAAATGTTGAAAGCAAGCTTTCGTCAGCCCATTCCATAGAGCTCCATTTAGAATTTAAAACAGACTCATCTAAAATTGCACATAAGCAATAACGGGAGTTTTTGATTACATCTTTTGATAGGTTTTGATTACGAACTTCGACTTCAAAGCGTTTAATAGCCTCTACACATCGATGCTTTAAAGCAGCCAAGTTAGTCATCTCAACTGATTTTCTAATTGAAATAACCAATGAAAAGCAGTCTGTTGCTGCTTCCATTAATGGGTTTTTAAATATAGATACCTTTGCATTACTAGGAATACTACTTGCTACAGGCTCAACAGACATGACTGTTTTGTCTGGATCATTATCTACTTGATTATTATTTGAGGCATCACGCCCTAATCGACCAGGACGTGGTTTTATAATGGTTTCGTCCATTGAAACTCTTCCTTTTAAAAGTTAAGTTCTTATTGCCCATAGGCTTAGTTGTAACTCGGGGTAACTTCCTGACAAGTGAATAGCAATACCACCACTTGAATGAAGTTTTGCCCAATGCTCACCATGTTTATTTAATTCAAAATAATGAAAACCTGCATGGTAAGGAATTTGACGCGGTGCAGTTGGTAAGTTACTGATTGTAATACCTGGGATCTGATTGTTTACTAAATCTCGGATCGTCTCAACGCTACCTATTTTTATTTGAGAAGGTAATATCTTACGAAGCTCTTCGTGAGGAACACTCGCCTTAATAGCCAATATAAATTGACCTGAGCTAAGTACAGATTTGTCTTTGAGCGCACCAAAAGAAATACCAAACTTGCTCTGCTCTAGCTTTATTTCTGTTGCAGTTTGCTCGATTACATGACTTAAAGATTGATATAAAAAGTTTACGACTTCACTAAATACCGGACCTAAATTTTTATGATCGTACTTAGGTAATTTAGGTACTCTTTTGTTTACTGTACTAAAAGTAGATAGCTCACCTGCAAGCTCTATTAAACGTGTATAAAGAATATTTGGGTGAAGGTTATTAACTGATAACAGGTTTTCAAAAACAGCGTCATACTTATTTAGCGTTTGCAGCATAATAAAATCAGCTACAGATGTGCTCCCCGCATAGCCTTGGCACAACCTAACAGCGATACTTTCTGAGCGCTGCTTTATCATTGAGCCAATTTCTCTCACTAGACCAAGTAATGGCTTACACTGACCTACTTTTAAAGAAGCTGGAATATACTTTGAATCGAGCTTAATTTGCCCTTCGCTACTTACTTCAACAATGCGTGCTAATGGCAATAATATATAGCCAGCGTGATCGTCTGATGACAATACTAGCTTACTAAATACCTTAGCAACTTGAATAAGTTCTTGAGCTTGCGCACCTAAAGAGTCATCGCTTACTGATAAGTCATTAAGTTTATAACGCGTAACAATATCCTCATCCAACGATGAAATATTAATACCACTGGCTTTTAGAGCAGGAACCGCTAAATAAATTATTTCGTCATAAACATCTTTGCCAACCACTAAAGGCTCAGGCAAAGAGGTTGATTGAGGCATATCGATAGGTAACAAATCAGGAGTAATAGCTGACAATGACTCAATAGCAAACTGGCCTGAACTTAATAGTTGAGTGTCAATACTTATATCAAGTATGCCCCAAGGATCTGCTAAGTTCCCATTACAAATTTGCTTAATTAAATGCGAAAAGTGCTTATCTGACTGCTGAAAGTGTTGCGGCCTTAAGAACATCCCTTCGGTCCAGGCAACACGAGTGTTATCACTCATTATACAAATCCTTTTTATTGCTCTCTCATGTATGTAGCAATTGCTTCAACATTTACATCTATATCGTCATAGCCAGTTGGGTCAACTTCGATTACAGCTCTCCATCGTGCTTGATCTATATTTCTGTACGCTACAACAACACCAACATATCGTGTATTGCGGTTTAAGGTCATTTTATATTCTTGAACAGAGTTTGGCTGTAATTCTAATTCATCTTTCTTTAATAAGTCTGGGCCTAATTGTTTTTCAGGTGTTTCATACAAGCTAAAGAAATCCTGAGTATCAAAAATTGTCCTCGAGCTCAACTCAAAAATTTTCATTACTACCGGTGAAGGTCTATCCGACGTGTCTGGGTTTACATTTTTAGACACATTAATTTTTAGATCCGTAGAAGGAGGCACAAACTTATTAACAGTTGAACAACCCATGGCTAAAAACAGTAAACTGAAACTCATTAAAAAGAGCTTAAATTTGTTCATTATCTACTTTCCTTTCTAGAACGATTCTTTAATTCTATCGTTGTATGCTTTTAAGAAATCATCCGACAATGCCATAGCTCCCTTACTATTTACATCATGAGATAACTCATCATATAAATTTTGGTATAACTTCCAGCACTTAGACTCTGTTTGGCCAGGGATGATTTTTAATACGTTAGAATTATCATTTATTTGTTGATTTATATGTTGGGGAGAAACTTGCTCTAACATCCCTTTTAATACGCCGTCAGCTCCTGCTAATAAAGCATGTTCATGTCTTCGCGTATCAACAAAGCTTTCTTTGATTGATTCTTGAGACGACAGGAAGCTTGCACTATTTCTGATGAATAAATTCTGAATAACGTCATCAATATCTGCCGAAAACTTAATTGGGTTATTTTGTTGAGTTTGAAACATCGTTTGGTTTAAACGCAATTGGTTTTTTACAAGCGCTCTTTGGCGAAGAGACTCCATCAACTCGGTCAGTAATAGATTTAACCCTTGGCCCATTTCAAACCAAAGTTCTTGTGAGTTTAATGAATTTTGTAACTCAGCTTTAACCCCCAACCCGTTTAAAAAAGCATCAGTTAAAGCGGTGTCTTCATTATGTGATGTTGGATTTTTTTGCACTACTGGTTTATGAGCAGGCTTTACTGCTTGAGGTTTAGTTACAGGCGTATCTAGTACTGGTGTATTAACTGAAATTTGCTGTTCAACAGCTGGTTTTTGTTGTGGTTTACTTGCAACGGGTGCTTGTTGAGTTACAGCGCCAGGGTTCATTAAGTGAGCAAGCTCATCCCAGTTCTCAGGTATTTGGTTTGCTGAATTATCGTCAGCTGCCTGAGTCATAGAAACCGCAGGCATAGACTCATCCATTATTGATTCATTAAAGTACTGTTCTGGATCAGAAAAATGCTCAGTAGGATGCTGATAAGATCTTGCTGGCTCTTTGCTAATACTAGCTGCTGCACTTAAATTACCATAATCGGTATCAGGTGTTTTTTCATTAGTAGCTAATTTCACCTCTATTTGAAAATCACCCACGGTGATCGTATCACTATCCGACAAGCGTTGTTTATTACCTTGACCTAATGGAGCTACGCCAAAATTTACAAAAGTACCATTTGTAGATGTGTCGTAAACATAAAAGGAATCACCCTCTTTTACTATGCGTCCGTGCTTACTAGAAATGATTTTTTCAGGATCCGGAAAATGCCAATCACATACTTCTGAACGGCCAAATATTAGAGAGTCTTTTACTGTTTTAGTTGCTTCAATTTCTGGAGAGAGTCTATGATAACTAGTGATGTTTAGTATCAGTTCCATTTGATAAGTTAGTCCCATAAATCTACATTCTCATTAGGATAAAGTAGAAGAGAAACTATTGTCAACATTGAAATTAATATATAAAAATATACTCAACCATACAAAAGCTCAAATTTAAATAAATTAAATTAAACAAAACCTCTATAAAAAAGCCCTTCCAAAGCTTACAAAAGATATTTTGTATGTTCCCATTTAAAAAATTGCTATTTAATAATTAGCATTACATTTTATTCATTTTAAGCACCTAGAAGTGTTACAAAACAATGCCTGTAGGCCTACACTGTTTATAAAAACAAATAGCAATTAAACGATATTTCAAAAATTAATATAAAAGCCCTAAATTTTTTAAAGTTTTGTACGAAAGTTCTGCTATAGAAACATTGCTAAGTTAGCTAATTTTTGTAAAAATACGGCCCTTATCAAAGGGAGAATTGATAAATAATAAAAAACTCACCTTTGCGATTATTTTAATATGCACAATAAAAGGATTTATAATGAGCGGTGTCAACAGTTCTAATGATAAAACGCAGATAGCTTCACTTGACTCAAAACTTCGCACGTCAAAAGCAATAAATAAATTAAACCTTATTGGTAAAAAAGTATCGGATCGCTACTTAGTTGAAGAACTTATCGGCCAAGGTGGTATGTGTTACATATACCGAGCCAGAGATTTATTTTTAGAAAGTGCGAGTCGTCCTGAAGTTTTTGTAGCGATTAAAGTATTGTTAGAAGAGTTTTCTCATTCTGAAGAAGCTATTTCACTTCTTAAAGATGAAACAACTAAAACACAACAGCTCTCTCACCCTAATATTGTAAAAGTATATTCTGCAGGCTCTGATAATGGTTTACATTATGTAACCATGGAATTAGTAGAAGGCGAAACGCTTGAGCAAATAATCAAGCGCAATAAACCCTCTGGAATGGTTTTCAAAAAAGCGAATGTAATTCTCAACCAACTTGCTGATGCATTAATTTATGCCCATTCTCGTGGCGTTATTCATAACGATTTAAAGCCATCGAATATAATCTTCGATTCAAATGGTAGCCTCAAGGTACTTGACTTTGGTATTGCTAAACACAAAACCATTGAAGATGCCTATGCAGTTAATAGTGAATCAAGCCTAGGCACTGTAGGAGGTTATACGCCAACCTATGCAAGTCCTGAACAATTAAAAGGTGCTGCAGCATCCGTTAAAGATGACGTTTTTTCTTATGCGTGTATTGCCCTAGAGTTATTAAGTAGCAAACATCCATATAACCGTGTTGCAGCAGACACACTCCCTAAAGATACATCGGCAAAACGTCCTAGTAACTGCCCTTTATGGTTGTGGGGCACGCTTAATAAAGCAATTTCTTTAGATGCAGCAAAAAGAACTGATTCGTTAAAGCCTGTTTTAGATAAGCTTCAAAGTAACTTTAAACCGGCAATAGCACTTGCAGCCAGTACTGTTGTGTTAGCCCTTTTGGCTGGTCAATACTATCTATCAAATACAAATAATATAAAGCAGCTTGAAGCTAAATTAGATAATGCAAAAGCAATAAACCAACAAGTAGAAACATGGATGTCTTGGAATGGACCGGAGATTCTAAACAAGCTTGCAGAAATCCCACCTCAATACGAGGTATTAAAACAAGGCTTATTAAGATCTAATCAAGCTAATATTCTACAACGTTTTGATTACAGAGCGAATCAAATCAATACAAGCGCTAACAAGTTTAAAGACTTTGATGAAACAATTAATGTTTATAGTAAGGCCTTGGAGTATTACCCAGATTCAGAAAAGCTATCGGTACAACTCGAAAGCATTTTAAGAGAGCGCCAATCAATAATTTCAGATATTACTTCTCGTATTGATTTGTTACTTGAGCAATCTCGCTATAGTGAACTGGACAATAATAGTATTCCACAATTAATCAATGATTTAAGTGTAGTCGATAGCACCTACGTTTATCGCCCGTCTGAAGTACATTTTGATAACTATAAACTTGCCTTAGATAAAGCTATTGAAGAAGATGATGTTATCACGCAAAAATCTTTACTTAATGTTGGTAAAGCTATTTTCACCAATAATCAAAAAAACGAACTTGGCTTTGCCAATCTGCTAAAAAGAGAGTCGGCGATAGATGCTTTAACGCTTTACCAAAAGAAAGTAAACCTAGGTGAGCCAGCTGATTTTCCTACTGAAGATGCCATCGTATTTTACGGTCCTAGATTTGATAGATACACACAAAAACTAGAGGCGATTGAAGAGTACAAAGATTTATTAGATTTTGAAGAATTAATCAATACCGAGTCTGCAACATTACCTAAAGACTTTTCATTACTCGTTTCTTTAAAACAAGAATTATCTAGACGCTATATCACTATGGCAAATACGTTAATGAAAAGAAAGATGTACCGTACAGCAGAACAATTAGTTGAAAGAAGTGAAGCTATTACTCAATCTCTTGATAATGTAATGCTTTAAACAACTATTTTATTTCGTGAGCATCACCAAATAACTAAAAATATATTAAACTAACAAACGTTTTGTTTTAACAAACGAAGGTCAAGGACGACGGGTTGAGCGATCATTTTGCATAAACTCCTCCAAGATTTTTCGTAATTATCACTATTTAAATGAGTTTATGGAGTACCTATGAAAAAGATAAGCGCACTAGCGGCATTACTAATACTAAGTGGTTGTTCAACTACATCGTCTGTAGATGAAACGCAGCAACTTGCAAAAGAAGAAGCAGTTCAAGTACAAGAAGAAATTGTTGAAGCTGTAGCACCTATTTCATTAACTGTAATCACTAACCCTAGTGATGCACGCGTACGCATTATGAACATTGCGCCTGTGTACCAAGATGCTATTGAACTTAAAGAAGGTAAGTATGACGTTGAAGTAAGCAAGCCAGGTTACTTAACTTACCGCAAGTGGGTTGTAGTCGATAAAAAGACAATTTTAACAGTAAATTTAGATGAAGTAGCAGCAACTGAAGCGGCTAACTAGTCCAATATCTAAACTTTAATTATGCCTTTGAACATTTCACATGTATTAAAGGCATAATTTTAAACTACACAAAAAAATATAATCCCCCCATAGCCGCAACATTCACTAAAACACATAACCACAACACAATAATAAAACGTCGCTTTTGCGATTTATGACGAAGTAATTGTTGAGCAATTAATGCCCCTGGCCATCCTCCAAATAATGCAAGAAGCTGCAGTGTGCGCTCTGGTGTACGGTTTACTTTTGTATGTGAAGAGCGTTTAGCTTGTCGCTTATCCCACGCGTACATAAAAAAGGTTATAGCACTTAATACACTTATATAACCAGGTACATATATTGGTATATAAACGGGTAAGTATTGCAGTGGGTAAGCCAGCCAAATGGCAGCTAAGTAAAGTAATGAGAACGTTATTAATATTTTCTTTATCAATTAATTATCACCTATACTGGGCTTATAAAAACCTAACAACAAGAGTCAAATTATGACATATTTTAAATCTCTATTCTTAGTATTATGTTTGTGCACATTTAGTAGCTTTGCTAATGAAACTGCCAGTAACCTTGATAAAGAGCTAGAAGTGTTTAAACCTTACTTAGGAACGTGGCAAGCAGACTTTAAAGTACCTGAAGGTGCAAAACCTGTGCAAGATGTGGGTAAATGGGAACGCGCGCTAAATGGTAAGGCTATACGCACTATGCACTCAATTAATGAAGGTGAGTATGGTGGCGAGTCGATGATTTTTTACGATACTAAAAAGCAGTCACTCGTATTTTACTACTTTACCACCGCAGGATTTTATACAAAAGGGATTATGAAGGTATTAAGCCCTACTCAGTTTGTCGCTTATGAAGATGTAACAGGCAGCAAAGATGGGATCACAAAGGTTAAATCGACTAGTGATTTGAAAGACGATAAATTTATTGTATCGACCTCTTATCTTAAAAAGGGTGAGTGGACTAAACCTGAAAGCCGTACTTATACACGCAGTACAAAAGTGGTTAAATTTAAATAGCCGCGATTTATAAATACAAAAGACAGCCTAGGCTGCCTTTTTGTTATTTCATTCTTTAAAAGTCGTAAATTATTTTACGAATTTTTTAAATGGTGCATCTACAGGTGTATCTGCAAGATGATTAGTGTAGTTGCTCATTACTTTTTGAGATAAGCCAACAATAATTTCAAGTAGTTGCTGCTTGCCGTAACCTGCTGCAAAGAACTTTTCGATTTGCTCATCACTGATCACGCCACGTTCACGTGTCATTGCTAGTGTAGTTTCACGAAGAGTTTCTAGCTTAGGATTTTCAAGTGGTGTTTTATTTACAAGTGCATCAACAATACCTTGGTCAACTTTCATTGACGCAGCAATGGCGCTGTGTGCTGGTACACAGTAATGGCACGCGTGCTCAACATTAATTGATTGCCATACCACTGTAAGCTCTTCTGCATTGAACGATGTTTTTTGAAACAGCTCATGCAGTACTTGGTAACCTTTAAGTAATGTTGGTGCTTCAGCCATTACTGCGTGTAAGTTAGGTACCATACCAAATGCAGCTACTGAATCAGCCATTAGAGATTTTGATTCTTCAGGTGCGTTATCTGCTGTGTATAAAGTAAATTCTGCCATGTTTAGCTCCAATAAATAATTAGGTTTAAGTAACTTCGAGACACATAATATTTGATTTTGAGCGACTGTTCAAGTTAAAATTGAGCAAATGTTCAAATTAATTGAGAAACAACATGGTTAATAAGGTGAAGTTTGAGCGCGAGACAGTTGTCCGCCTTGCAAGTCAGCTATTCTGGGAAAAGGGTTTTCATGCAACTTCGACGCGTGATTTACAAGATGTTGTAAACATGCGCCCAGGAAGTATCTATTCTGCTTTTGGTTCAAAAGAAGGCCTCTATATTGAATCGTTAAAAGACTACACAGTGCAAATGGAAAGCCAGATTAAAGAATGCCTATCTACATCAGACAGCATTATTGGTGGTTTACGTGCTTTTGTTGAGGATGTCGTCACAAAGAAAGAAAGTACACCGAGTGCTATTTGCATGTTGGTAAAAGCTAATTGCGAGTTTGCCGATAAAGATAGCAATTTATATCAACTAAGTTTAGATTTAGCTGATAAGTTTGAAAACTATCTTTCGATTCTTTTTGAGCAAGCAATTGAAAACAATGAGTTGAGTAATAATATATCAGCGCAAGAATATGCACGTTTTTTTGAAGTTCAATTTACTGGGTTACGTGGTTACTTTAACCGCCCAGGTGTAGAGTCTCTTGCTCAGCCTATGATCAATCAAATGTTCAAGATCATAAAAAGCCTATAAACACCTTCCAATCAATAATTTGAATAAAAAACGGCAGTAATTAAATTACTGCCGTTTTTATTTTATCTGAATACTTAATAAGTATTATGTTTTTAATTTATTTAGCTCTGAGTCTTGCTGCGCAACAAGTTTGTTAAGCGCTTCGCTACTATCCCCCGCTTGTGTAGATAAGTCAGCAAGTTGCGAGGCGGCATCAGATATAAGCGTTAAATTACGGTTAATTTCTTCGGTCACTAAGCTTTGTTCTTCAGCAGCGGTTGCAATATGTGTAATTTGATTGGTTATTTCATCAACTTTAACGACAACACTGTGCAGAGCATCAAAAGCTACTGATGTTTCATCAACAGCATTTTGCGCACGTACTACGCCTTTTTCAATAACGGTAGACGCATTACCCACTTCAGATAATAAGCTATCAATTAACTGGCTTATGTCATCTGTTGATGAACGCGTTTTAGAAGCAAGTGCACGTACTTCATCAGCAACAACGGCAAAGCCTCGGCCATGTTCACCAGCGCGCGCAGCTTCAATAGCTGCATTAAGAGCAAGTAAGTTTGTTTGTTCTGAAATAGTACGAATTACATCTAATATTTGCGTAATGTCTTTACTGCGCGAAGCTACTTTTTCAACGGCTTGATTAGCTTCTTTAATTTCTTCAGACATGGTTTTAACTTGCGTCATCGCTGACGATAAACTCGATTCACTGCTTACTACCAAGCTGTTTATTTCATCGGCTTGTTGGGCTGATTGCTCTGATGCTCTGGCGACTTCGAGTGCTGTTGCGCTCATTTCGTTCATAGCCGTTACCACACTTTCAATTTCTTGAAATTGAGATTGAACATTGTGCTTAGTATCAATAGCTATATGCTGCGCTATTTCACCTTGTTGCTTGGTTTGATCAGACACATCTTTAAGTTCTGTAATTAAAATACGTAACTTAGATAAAAAGGCATTAAAGCCACCAGCTAAAGCAATGAGCTCTGCATGAGTTTCAACATGAAGTGTATGCGTTAAATCGCCTTCAGAACTTGCTAAGTTATCTACACGTTGTTGAATTTGCTGAAGAGGCGCAACCACGCTACCAATAACAAATTTCATTATTAAAAATGCAATAACGCCAATAACAGCACCTGTAATTAAAATCATCGCGCCTAAATCGTTTGCAGTATCTGCCATATCTTGTGACAGTGCATCAGGGCCCGCTAAAGCTAAGTTACTAGGTACTTCAATAAGTAAAGACCACTGTCTATTAGCTAGCTTTATATTTATAGGGTAATTAACTAAGTACTCAGACGATGTTTTAAATATGCCTTTTTGGCCCTTAAATTTTTCAAGCTCTTTAAACAAGTTAGAACTAACAGCTTCTTTGAATGGGCGCCCTAATTTAGATTTATAATGGCTACTTCCCACTACTAAACCAATATCGCTAAGCACGGTTACTTTAGCTTGGCCATTATAAAGCTGTTTAGAAAGTTCCTCAGTCATGGCCTGAAAGGTCGGCAGTGTTAAATCAACACCCGCTAAACCAATAAACTGACCCGATTTTAAAATAGGCACTGTTAATGAGGTAAGCATTACTGAATCGCCAGATGGGATTTCGTATAAATACGGTTCCATAATACAAGGCTTGAGTGTGTCTTTTGCACACAAGTACCAATGCGCTTCACGAATGCCGAACTCATTAAGTGAGGTAATATATTTATCAGCGGCATTAGCTACTTTTTGCTGCTCAATCACGTTATTCTGATCGCGTGTTATATAAACTTCTAGCGTACCATCGCCATTAACCGAGTGCTTATAACCGGTTGTAAAACTTGAATCTTGTCCATCAAACGCATTTGGTTCAAACTGAGAGTAAATAGATGATAGTAATGTATTTTGTTCTAAAATAGAGCGATTAATACTTACTACTGTATCGCGACTAAGGCTTTCGCTTTTAGCTGCATCACCTAATAACGCAGCTAAAGAGTATGGCACTCGGTAAGCTTCGTTAATAAAGCCCGCTATTTTTTCACCATATATTGCTGCATTCGCATTTAACTTTTCTTCCACTTCAGCAACAATATAATCTTCTGACTTGCTTGCTAGTTCGGTATTACTTGCAGATAACTGCCACCACAAAATGCTCGAAAGCACTAATACAGTGATAAATATACTTCCGACAGTAAGCCAAAGTAATTTTTTTGCTAGCGATATTTCCCGCATTCATCTCACCCTTAAATTAAAACTACTGATATAGTTTAGTAGATCTAACCAACGAAGCTATGAATATCGTTAAAGAAACTGAATTTAATACAATATGTTGAGTTTTTTAAAGTTTAGCTAAGCGTGCCGTTGTAATTGAGGCCGCAATTAATAAACACACACTCCCCCATAAACATGCACTAAGCCCATACACTTGAAAAACCCAGCCAGAAAGCACCGTACCAAGCAAGCGCCCTATTGCATTAGCCATATAGTAAAAACCAACGTCGAGGGACACCCCGTCATTTTTAGCAAAACTTACTATTAAGTAACTGTGCAGTGATGAATTTACGGCAAATACACCACCAAAAATAAGTAAGCCAATTACAAGCGTAAAATGTATCGCAATATCAAATTGCATCACCAACGCTAAAATACAGGTTACGCCACTTAATAAAGCAACCCACCAATATGCTTTTTTGACTGAGTGTGAATTTGAATCGCTTTGCCCAGTTATGCGCGGAGCTTGCGATTGCACCAGCCCATAAGCAATAACCCACAAAGCCATAAAGCCGCTTACCCACCAGTGATCCCAGTTAAACTGAGCGGCTAAGTAAACCGGTAATGCAACGACAAACCACACATCACGCGCTGCAAACAAACATAAACGCGCAGCACTAAGTAAGTTGATTGCACGAGATTTAGAAAATAACTCTTTAAACTTAGGTTTGTTTTTAGCTTTGCCAATATCGCCTTTCAAAAAAATTAAACTAATAACCCACGCAACACTAAGTAATGCAATTAGGCTTATTAGTGCACCTACAAAACCAAATACAGTAAGTAATAAGCCGCCTAAAAAAAAGCCCACCCCTTTTAACGCATTTTTAGAGCCTGTAAGTATGGCAATCCATTTATATAATTGGCTTTGCCCCTCATCGCTTTGCGGTACTAAATACTTAATGGCGCTTTTGGCACTCATTTTATTTAAGTCTTTAGCTATGCCACTCAATGCTTGCGCTGCCATAACATAGGCAACGGTTAGCCAATCCCCTGGCACGCAAAGCATAGCTAAAGCTACAAGCTGCAGCCCAAGCCCTACATTCATGGTTTTGTTTAACCCTAAATGCGCGCCAAGCCAACCTCCGACTAAATTAGTGATCACACCAAAAATTTCATAAAACAAAAACAACATGGCTATTGCAAATGCACCATAACCTAACTGATGAAAATACAGCACCACCAACATGCGTAGTGCACCGTCGGTTAAAGTAAATGCCCAATAGTTACCAGTAATTATTAAATATTGTTTTATAGAACTCGGTAAGTTAGCCAACTGCGCAAACATAGCGTTAAACCTTTTAAATGAGATTAAACTAAATCACTTTTTGCAACTTTAAGCATTAGCTCAGCAGTACGGTTTGCATAACCCCACTCGTTATCATACCAAGCGTATAATTTAAGTTGAGTGTTGTTAATTACCATAGTAGAAAGGGCATCTATGGTGCAGCTGCGCGGATCTGTTTTGTAATCTATAGATACAAGCGGTCTTTCTTCGTAGCCTAGAATGTCTTTTAGCTCATTATTTGCAGCATCTTTAAACCACGTGTTTACTTCACTTTGTGTAACACCTCGCTCCAGCTCAAAAACACAGTCAGTAATGGATGCATTAGTTAACGGTACACGTACAGCATGGCCGTTTAATTTACCTTTTAGCTCAGGGAAAATATGCGTAATAGCCGTTGCACTACCGGTTGTAGTAGGTATTAAACTTGTGCCACAAGAACGCGCACGGCGTAAATCTTTATGAGGGGCATCAATAATCGTTTGAGTATTAGTAATGTCGTGAATAGTGGTCATTGAGCCGTGCTTAATACCCACTTTTTCTTGCAGTACTTTTACTATTGGCGCTAAACAATTAGTTGTGCAAGAAGCTGCTGTAACAATTTTATGCTCACTTGGGTTATATAGATCATCGTTTACACCCATAACTACATTTAAAATACCGTCTTCTTTTACAGGTGCTGTTACCACAACACGCTTAACACCTTGCGCTAAATATTGATTTAACAGCTCAGTGGTTTTCATTTTACCGCTGGCTTCTATAACTACATCGCAATCTGACCAATCAGTTTCGTTTATGGTTTTGTTGTTGGTAACTGCAATCGTGTGTTTACCCACACTAAAGCTATTATCGTCACTAGAAACCTGTTGTGCTAAACGTCCGTGTACTGAGTCAAACTCAATTAAATGTGCGTGGGTTTTAGCATCGCCCGCTACATCATTTACTTTAATAAACTCTATTTCTGGCCAATCAACTGCTGCACGCAGTGTTAAACGCCCCATACGGCCAAAACCGTTAATACCTACTTTAATAGTCATAATTAAATACCTTTAATAAGTTAGTTTATTAGTTAGTTGCAGCAGCTAGTAATACGTTCAGGGCGATTACCCATAACATTTAAGCGCGTTAAATCGTTTTCATAAAATGAAGGGTTAGCAGTCAGGGTTTGCGATAATACATTTTTAGCCCACTCTGGCAGGGCTTTATTAATACTGTAATAAACCCATTGATTTTGTTTTCGGTCGCTCAATAATCCGCATTGTCTTAACTGCGCTAAATGGCGAGACACTTTAGGCTGGCTTAACTCAAGTGCAGCAACCAGCTCACATACACATAGCTCTTCTTGATGGCTAATTAATAGCATTGCCTTTAAACGCGTATCGTCTGCTAGGCATTTATAAAATTGGAGTGGGTTGAATTGTTCCATACTGTCCTCACTGTGTTAGTACACATACAATAAAACAAAAACAGAACATATGGAATAGTGAATATATGATTTTTTGCATATTAAAGTGATTTTACCCTAAAACGCAAAAAGCACACTTCAGTAACTGAAGTGTGCTTTTATAACTTTTCTTTATTTAGTTATTAAATAACTGAAAGCTCTATTTCGATGTTGCCACGTGTTGCGTTTGAATACGGGCATACTTGGTGCGCTTTATCTACAAGCTCTTGCGCTGCTGTTTTATCCATATCACCTAATGATACAGCAAGTTTTACCGCAATCCCAAAACCGCCTTCGATCGCGCCAATAGACACTTGTGAGTTAATATGCGTGTCGCTTGGTAATTCTATTTTTTCGCTACCTGCAACAAATTTAAGTGCGCCAATAAAACATGCTGCATAACCTGCGGCAAATAATTGCTCTGGGTTAGTTCCTTGTCCGTCGTCTCCGCCTAAACCTTTAGGTGTTGATAAATTTACATCTAAACGACCATCATCAGATTTAGCTACGCCTTCACGGCCGCCAGTTGCAGTTGCTTTTGCTGTGTAAGCTACGTTTTGTAATACATTCATAATGAACTCCAAAGTTTAAAAATATCAATCAATTTAGTTTGTGTGCAAAATAATAGAACAAGTAATTAGAGATTGCAAATATTTTGCATGCAAATTAAAATGGCATGTATCGAAATGAAGGATAAAGTTATGTCGTTTGAGCAATTAAAGTTAAAGAATCAGTTATGTCATCGGTTATACATGGCATCTAACAGCATTGCGCGTGCGTATCGCGAGCCTTTAAGTGAACTAAATTTAACTTACCCACAATACGTAGTAATGATGGCCCTGTGGGAGCTAGATGAAATAACAATTGCCGAGCTAAAAGATAAAACCGCGATAGACGGCGGTGCAATGACCCAAATACTCAAAAAAATGAGCGACAAATCATTACTGGCTGTTATTAAAGATGAGCACGACAAACGCAAACGCCTAGTGCAGCTAACCCAGCATGGCCAATCACTTAAATTAAAAGCAGCCGATATCCCTAAAAATATTTTATGTAAATTTGATAGTGTAGATGCAACACAAGCACAGCAGTTAATTCAGCTGCTCGATTTAGTAGTAAACGACTTAGCCGATTAGGCTCTTAATTTTTAAACAATAAACGTGTTTTAAAAGGTTCTAAAAATGACCCATATTAAAAAATTACTATTAGCAGCGGCGTGTAGCACGGCTCTTTTAGGTAGCAACGCTTTATCTGCTAATACCGATAATCAAAATGCTGATTTAAAAACAGTAGCCACATTTGATGCGCAGCATCCACCGGGTAACATTGCTATTACTCCATCGGGCAGAAAGTTTTTATCTGTGCATGGTTTTTTTGGCCAAAAGCAAAAAATTATGGAGCTTTTAAGCGATGGTACAACTAAGCCCTACCCTAATGAAGAGTGGGCATACGCGTACAATAACGGTAAAGGTTTTTACGATGTGCTTGGCATAAACGTATCAAGCGATGGCGTTTTATGGATGCTCGACACCTCAGGGCCCGATCACGCTGGGCGCTTAGTAGGTTGGGATACAAATAAAGAGCAACTGCACAAAATCATTTATCTGGCTAAACCAACCATTACCGACACCTCGTTTTTAAACGATTTAGTCATCGATAATAAGCATGGCGTTGTATACATTGCCGATACAGCCCAAGGCAGCCAAGCCGCTATTATTACGGTAAACCTTAAAACAGGTGTCGCACGCAGAGTATTACAAGACAGCCATTACACCACTGCCGAAAATGTCGATATGGTTATTGATGGGCGCACAATGAGCCTTGGCGGCCAACCTGCCCGCTTAGGTGTTAACCCTATTACGCTTGACCCTAACGAAGACTGGCTTTACTTTGGATCTATGTCGGGCACGTCGGTTTACCGCATTGCCACCAGCGCTATAAATAACGAGAGCCTTTCGGCTAAAGCGCTTGAAGACAAAGTTACGCGTTACGGCACTAAGCCAATTTCAGACGGTATTATTGTTGATGGCGGCGGTAACGTATATGTAACCGACATAACCAATGGCGCAATTGGCGTAGTTAAACCCACTGGCGACTACGAAGTATTATTTAAAGACGAACGTTTGAGCTGGCCTGATGGTTTTAGTTATGGAGCCGATCATAAAATATACTTTACCGTTGACGATTTACATAATTCTCCAGTGCTTAATAATGGCAAAAATCAAAGCCACGGCAAGTTTAAAGTAATGTCGTTCGAGCCTTTAGTAAAAGGAAAAGTAGGCCGTTAATTTACTTTTTAAGTGACTACATTTTTAAAAAGCCTTGCACATTTAAGTGACCCAATAGTTGCAGGGCTTTTTGCTAAAAACACCACACTGGTGCATCTTTTAGTAATACTTCACCTCTTTGGTGCTAATCCTTAAGTATGTATTTACACTTAAATACTAAATACCTGATTTTTATTCATAAAATATTCAAGTTAATGTTGGCATACTTCTTCCTATAAACTGATGTGTTCAGTGAAAATACCAAGGAAAAACCATGTTCAATTTATACCATACCCTTTATCTATTATGGCGTTTAGACATTAGCGTTTGGCAAGTTAATGATCCAACAAATACCCATACAACCGCTGATAAAGAACGCGCCTATGTTAAGTAACATCGTATTGTGTAAAGGCTTGGCATAAAGCTTAAATGTATAAACCTACTTTAGGCTAAGCTTTTACACACTATGAAATTTATATGTACATTTTAGTTAAACTTCAAATTAATCGTTCAATATAAAAATAACCCCCCTTGTAATAAATTCCTCATTTAAAAACATCAAAAATTAGTAAAAACACTGCGTTTATAACTTTGCAAGCAACCCTATTGCGTTGTATTGTTGCACCCTATTGAAAATTTTTAGTTGGAACGTGTATGAACGCTTTGGAAGTTAATTTTGATGGCTTAGTGGGTCCTACTCACAACTACGCTGGTTTATCGTATGGTAATGTTGCTTCGTTAAATAACGCAGCAAGCTTTTCAAATCCTCAAGAGGCAGTACTTCAAGGCCTTGAAAAAATGAAAGCCATGCATGACAAAGGCCTAACTCAAGGTGTATTTGCCCCTCATGCGCGCCCCGACTTAAACGTACTGCGCCGCTTAGGCTTTACCGGTAACGATGCACAAGTAATTCATAAAGCGTTTAAAGCTGACCCTATTTTATTACGCGCATGTTATTCAGCGTCAGCAATGTGGACAGCCAATGCTGCTACGGTATCGCCATCTCCTGATACAACCGACGGCAAAGTACATTTTACTTCAGCTAATTTAAATAATAAGTTTCATCGTTCATTAGAGCCTGCAACTACTACACGCTTATTAAAAGCGATGTTTAATAACGACAAATACTTTGCGCACCATACCCATTTGCCAGACCAAGGCTTTTTTGGCGACGAAGGTGCAGCAAACCATACTCGTTTTTGTGACAGCCACGGCGAACAAGGCCTTGAAATGTTTGTATTTGGTGCCAGCGCGTTTAACAGCCAATTACCAAAACCCGCTAAGTTTCCTGCAAGGCAAACACTCGAAGCTTCAGAAGCAATTTGTCGTTTACATAACTTAAAAGATTCAAGCCAAATTTTACTACAGCAAAACCCAGACGTAATAGACCAAGGTGTGTTTCATAATGATGTAATTGCAGTAGGTAACGCCAATGTATTACTGTGCCACCAGCAAGCATTTTTAAACCAAGCTCTGGCACTGCAAGATATTCGCGAAGCGTATGTAGGCAATAAAGAATTTTACATTATTGAAGTACCTACCGACAAAGTAAGTATTTCCGATGCTGTAAGTAGTTACTTATTTAATAGCCAGTTAGTGAGCCTTGAAGATGGTTCAATGCTGTTAGTGGCACCACAAGAGTGTAAACGCAACAGCGCGGTTAACGCCTACATTGAAGAAATGATTATGGCTGATAACCCAGTAAACCAAGTGCAGTTTTTTGATTTACGCCAAAGTATGCAAAATGGCGGCGGCCCAGCTTGCTTGCGTTTACGTGTAGCCCTTAACGAGCAAGAACTTGCTGCAGTAAACCCAGAGGTTATTTTAACTGATACTAAATACACACAACTGTGTGACTGGGCAAAACGTAATTACCGCGACAAATTAGGCGCAAGTGACTTTGCAGATTCAGCCCTACTCACCGAAAGCTACCAAGCACTTGATGAGCTAACGCAGCTACTTAATTTAGGCTCAGTGTACGACTTTCAATTAGAAGGTTAATACCTAGTCAGCACAAAGGCTAATACAAAAATAGCGAGCAAAGGCTCGCTATTTTTATTCGTGTTTATGTTTATGTTAATACATATTTAAGCATCTTTGTTAACAGTTATTGCCGACGCCATCGACTCCGATATATGCAGCGTACGCTGCGGAAACGGAATACTCAGCCCAGCGCCTTCAATTGCCTCTTTAACACGTTTATTTAAATCCCACACGGTTTGCCAATAATCACCATTAATAGCCCACGCACGTAATTGAATGTTTACTGCGCTTTCACCTATTGATGTCACCATTACTTTAGGTGCAGGCTCTGCAAGTAATCGGCTCTCTGATGCGGCTAATTCTTTAAGTACATTTAAGCCAACATCAATAGAGTCGGCATACGAAATACCCACCACTATGTCCATCCGTCTTTTGCCATTACGGGTAAAGTTTTTAATATTGCCACCCCATACTTTGCCGTTAGGCGATGCTATATAAAGACCGTCGGTGGTTTTAAAAATAGTGGTAAACAGGTTTATTTCGTTCACAGTACCAAGCGTGCCACTGGCATCAACAAAGTCGCCTATTTTAAAAGGTCTGAGTATTAGCAGCATAATACCCGCAGCAATATTGCTCAGCGTATTTTTAAGGGCTAAACCAATCGCTAAACCCGCAGCGCCCATTAGCGCAATTAAGCTTGCCGTATTAACGCCAAAAATATCTAAAATAAATAGCCCGCCAATTATATAAACTAAATAACCAGCAATACTCGATAAAAGTGGGAGTAGCGTACTATCTACTCTTTTTAATGGAGATTTAGAGTTTTTAATCGCTTTTTTAACCGAGCGTGCAATTAAGGCACTCGCAACTAAAATCACCAACGCTAAAATCACTTTGTACCCTAAAGTGATGATTGTTTCTGAATGGCTTTGCCAAAACGCTAAAAGCTTATCTTTCATGTTTGTTCCGATAAATGTGGCTGAAACTCAGCAAAATAATGGTTAAATCTAATAAAAACCGACTTCAAAAGAAGTGGCGCGAGTATATAGAATAAAAAATTTAAACCTATCTTTTTTAATCACTTATTTCAACTTTAAAAATACCGTTAAAACTATGGTTTTTGATACGTAAAGCCCGCCTATTTACGGCTAATTTATAGCGCCTATTCAATATAGGTTAATCGTTTATTGGTATGGTTATTTTAAGCTTTCAATGTTCACAAAAGAGGTTATCTATGGGAAAAGAGAAAATAGTACTCATAACCGGCGCTTCAAGTGGTATTGGCGAAGCAACCGCAAAAATGCTGGTTAACAATGGTCATAAAGTAATACTTACCGCTAGACGCGAAGATAAATTAACTGAATTAGCAGAGTCGTTGGGCTCAGATAACGCCATTAGCGTAGCCGCAGATGCAACAGACTTTACCGCGCTTGAAAACGTAGTTGCTAAAGGCATTGAAAAATTTGGTCGTTTAGATGTTGCCTTTGCTAATGCAGGTAAAGGGCTAGACACTTTAGGGGTTGAAAAAGGCGACCCCGATGAGTGGTCAACCATGATCGACATAAACATTAAAGCCCTATTGTGGACTGCAAAACTAACGCTTGCGCATTTACGCCAAAGCAAAGGACACTTTATTATTACTAGCTCAGCAACTGGTCGCAGAGCTGTTAAAGGCTCTATATACGGTGCAAGCAAATGGTTTACTTATGGTTTTTCTCAAAACCTAGCACAAGAAATTAGTGAGTGGGATGGGCGCTGTACAACCATCACCCCAGGCGCTGTAAATACCCCTTTTACTGATGAAGCAAGACCTGACAAGTTATACCCGCAAGATGTTGCCGATGCTGTGTTATTTGCCATTGAGGCAAATCAGCGCAATAACATCAGAGAAATACATTTAAGACCAACTCATTAGTAAAACTATTCTCATAATTTTGAATATGTAAACATAGGAGAAATAATCATGGCGAAAGAAAAAATAGTCCTCATTACAGGTGCTTCAAGCGGTATTGGCGAAGCAACCGCAAAAACGCTGGTTAACAATGGCCACAAAGTCATTTTAACCGCCAGAAGCGAAGACAAATTAACTAAATTAGTTGAATCATTAGGCTCAAATAACGCACTGAGCGTAGCTGCAGATGCAACCGACTTTACCGCACTTGAAAGCGTGGTTACCAAAGGCATTGAAAAGTTTGGTCGATTAGACGTAGCCTTTGCTAATGCAGGTATGGGCGTTTCAACCGCAGGCACCGAAAAAGGTGACCCAGATGAGTGGTCAACCATGATTGATATAAACATTAAAGCCCTACTGTGGACTGCAAAATTAACCCTGCCGCATTTACGCCAAAATAAAGGTCACTTTATATTAACCAGCTCTGCCGCTGGCCGTAAGCCAATTGGTGGCTCTATTTACGGTGCAACTAAATGGTTTGCTTATGGCTTTGGACAAAACTTAGCTGAGGAAATGAGTGAGTGGAATGGCCGCTGCACAACCATAGCACCAGGCATGGTAAACACCCCATTTTTTGATGAAGCTAAACCCGACAAACTCGACCCACAAGATGTAGCCGACGCCGTACTGTTTGCTATTGAAGCAAACCAGCGCAACAGCGTACGCGAGATTTATTTAATGCCAACTAATTAAATGTTGCTTGGTTGAGTTTGAGCTGTCAGGTTTAATGCCAATGGCGTTAAACCTGATGGTTCTGATTCTTAATTTGAAACTAAAATATTTGTATATTCAAAGTCTACATCCGTTCTCTAACCAATAGTTAGCCTGCTTAATAAAGCCATCTAACTTTCTATTTTGTGAATTGCATGTATCCAATGTAGATACCCAATATTCCAACTCGGTCTCATTATGTTGCATTGGGTAAATATCTTTTAGGGTAAAACACATAAAGTTCCACTGCCATTGAAAATCAATATCACCAAATACAATAATTTCAACAATATTAAAATAAAAGTCATCTAAGTTAAAAAAATCGTCAAAAATAATACTCAATATAACAGGTACTTCATGCCTTACTACTTCTACGTTTTTTATACCTAAGTGGCTGGACAATGAATCTATGTGGAGTTTATTACCAACTTTTACCTTTTTTTGTAAGGTCTCAAAGTAAGGAGAGGTTTTAATAATGGGCATAATAAGCTCTTCAAACCAACCTAAAATTTCCATGCGCATGCTGGTATCATTAGGTAAAGTTTTATAAGAAGTCACCTCACCTTTACTTATGCTAAAGCCTTCTTCGCTATAAGCTCTGTCTCGCAGGACTTCAAACTCTCTAGCAAATGAAGGTAAAAGTAGTTGTGATGCGATTTTTTCAACAATTAAGCTGCACAGTGTTTTCAGGGTATTACTCTTAGTTTGTGATAACTCTAATAAGCTATCAATCTCCTCTCTCAACTCAGCTATGCGCTCTGCCTCATCTTTTGTTAAAGTAGTACTTGAGAGTTGTTCATCAATATCGACCTTTAAGAGCTGCTTAAAAAGTGATTTAATAATAGCTATATATTCATCAAGATGACTTCGCTGAACTGTTAAACCATTTCCTTGATGATAAAGCTTATTCCTTAAACCATGGAAAAACTCGACTCTAGCAAGCTCTTTAGCACTAATACCCTGCCTACTATTTTTAACTCCCTCAATAACACCATGAAAGCCTTTACGGATAATATTATACCTTTCATCTTCGAGAGTTATTGACCCCGTAATATGTTTTGGTAACCCTAGATAAGTTTTAAATAGCATTTCAGCACCAACATCTAGCAATAAAAAGGATATTAAATTATCTTCTTCATTCTGCTTTTCCGCATGATAAATTGCTTCACTAACTATTTTTACAGGTGCTTTTTGCCAAGCATCTAATTTTTTTCTGTCCATAAATACCAAATAAAACTCGATAAAAGCGCTGTACGTATTAACGAATAATTATAAAATGAGTGAAAGGTTATAATTTGATATAACCAACTAGTTAAAGTCTAAGGTACAACATACCTCATATGATAAACCAGCTTTTTCAACCCCCTTCCCTATTGAATCCTGTGTATTTTTACTTCATATTAAATACTCTTATTTCTCACTTATTATGCTGTTATGTCATTTTTAAAATTTAGCCATGCACTTATTCTCACACTTGCTAGTACCTTACCGCTTACAAGCCATGCTGCGCTTGATAAAAACGAGCGTGAAATAGTAAAACAGGTCGATAAAAACATTCCCCAAGCACTTGAAGAAATAGAGCAAGCCGTAAATATTAATAGCGGTTCGCTTAATATTGAAGGTGTAAAAAAAGTAGGGGCGCTGACAAGCGAGCAGCTTAAAGCCATAGGTTTTAAAGTAGAATGGCTAGATGGCATTGCGTTTAACCGCGCAGGGCATGTATTAGCAACCCATGAGAGTAATGAACCCGATGCAATAAAAATACTGATGATCGGCCATCTAGATACGGTATTTGCCAAAAACGATAACTTTACTACCTACAAACAACTTGATGCCGATACAGCCAGTGGCCCAGGCGTTGCCGATATGAAAGGCGGTAACACGATAATAATTACCGCACTTAAAAGCTTGCAAGCCCTTAATTTGCTCGAAAATGTAAGCATAAAAGTATTACTGACTGGCGATGAAGAAAGCAGCGGTCGCCCGCTTAGCTTATCTAAACAAGCTATTGTTGATGCAGCAATTTGGGCTGATGTAGCGCTTGGTTATGAAAATGGCGACAACAATATTAAAACCGCTATGGCGGCGCGCCGTGGTTATACCGGTTGGACGCTAAACGTAACGGCAAATGCGGCGCATTCTTCGCAAATATTTAGCGAAAACGTTGGTTATGGCGCTATTTACGAGGCATCACGTATTTTAAATGATTTTAGAGAGCAGCTTGCCACGCAACCTAACTTAACATTTAATCCGGGGCTTATTGTGGGCGGTACAAATGCCGATTACGACAGTGCTAATTCGTCAGCAACGGCGTTTGGTAAAAGTAATGTAATAGCACAAACCGTGCATGTAGCAGGTGATTTACGCGCACTTTCACCAAAACAATTAGAAAACGCAAAAAGATCAATGCAACTTATTGCTAGCAACAGTCTAAATGGCAGTAAAGCAGAGCTTATTTTTGAAGACGGTTACCCGCCAATGGCATTAACTGATGGCAATAAAAAGCTATTAGAATTATACAGCGACGCAAGCCATGATTTAGGCTTTAACAAAGTAGTAGCCGCTAATCCACGTAATGCAGGCGCGGCAGATATTTCGTTTGCCGCAAACCATGTTGATATGGCACTTGATGGTTTAGGCTTAATGGGCAGCGGCGCGCACACTAAAAACGAAACGGCCGATTTAACCAGCCTTGATAAGAACATTAAAAAAACTGCATTACTCATTTATAGATTAGGGCAGTTATAAACACCTTTAAATTGGTTCTAATCGGTTAGCCGCAACTTGCATTGCAAACTTACGCAGTGCTTTAAGTTGCGGGCTTTCACTTTGCCAATAATGCCAGTACAAGGGCGTATCAATATAATACTCTGGAAATAAGTCAACTAACTCCCCTTTTTGCAAGGAATCGCCAAGCTGCAAAGTCGGCAATAAACCATAGCCTAGGCCTGCTATCATGGCTTGTTTAAATCCCTCTGATGAAGGATATATATGCATATACTCTGGCGTTGAGCCGTTAATATCTTCTAAAAACTGGTGCTGTAGCTTATCGTACTCACTAAAAACTAAACAGGGCAGCTGCGCCAATTGCGAAAGCGAAGTGAGATTATGCTGTTTAATAAAGTCAGGACTCGCAATTGCCTTGTAGCGTATAGCGCCTAATGGGCTTGCTAACCCGCCATTTACAGGCTCAGGAGATGAGCTGATACACACCATTACCTCGCCATCTTTCATTCTTTTATGAGCGATGGATTGATCCTCTGAGATCACTTCAAATCTAAATTTACAATCAGATTCTGTATCTAGTATGGCAAGGGCTTCTGGCAACCATGTAGCTAGTGAGTCAGCATTGGCAGCCAACTTTACACTAAGAGGTGTATTTAAGCTGGAGTGTTCGTTAAGTGCATCTACGTTTAAAGCAACTTCTAACTGCAGCACTTGCTGTAAATGATTAAGTAAACGCTTGCCAAGAGCGGTCGGGCGAGGTGGCTGCGTTCTAATAATTACAGGCTCTCCAAGTTTGGCTTCGAGTTGATGAATTCGCCGACTTACTGCCGATTGCGTAATAAATAGTTTTTTAGAGGCTTTTTCAAACCCGCCTTCACTAATAACCGCCGAAAGTGCATTGAGTAGTTGATAATCAATCATGAGTTTTACGCATATAACCCTAAATATATTCATTGGATTTGTAACAGAATACCCCCTACCCTGCAAGGCATTGAATAATTGAGTGGATTTAAAGTATGTCGTTTTTATCGGGTGTGATTCTGGGACTAAGTTTAATTATTGCTATTGGCGCGCAAAACATATGGATTTTAAGCCAATGTATGGCTGGCGCTAATCGGTTTGTTTTAGCCTCGGTATGCATTATTTGTGACGCGACTCTTATTTTAATAGGTGTATTTGCAGCAAATGAATTACAGCAATTATTACCGGGCTTACTACCTTGGTTAACGTGGGGCGGTATTGCGATGCTCTTGTACTTAGCGTATGGATCTGCAATGCGAGCAGTTAAAGGGACTTCGGGTTTAAAGGTAAGCCAAGTAGAAAAAGTAAGCTGGTGGAGTACTGCTCTTTCGGCCTTTGCAATTAGTTTGTTAAATCCACATGTGTATTTAGATACCGTGTTATTACTTGGCAATATTGGCGCTTTACAACCAAACCCAATGCATTTTGCACTTGGCGCTTGTGTTGGCTCAATAATTTGGTTTAGCAGCTTAGTACTTTTTGCACCTAAACTTAAAGGCATATTAAGTTCACCATTTAGATGGCGAGTATTTGATACCGCAATTGCAGTTATATTATGTTTTGTGGCGTTTAGTCTTTATAACGTACCTAGCCAATAAAATAAAAGCAGCGACTTTTAACAAGCGCTGCTTTTATTATATTCACTTAGGCTAATGTGTTTTAACGTTAGCCTTTGGGTTAATAATTTAAGACATTATTTTAAACAGTAAATCTTTTACGGTTGCTGGCTCAAACGGTTTATCACAAATTGCATCGACCCCTGCTTGGGCTATGTTTGCTAGGTGCGTTTCGTTGGCTTCTGAGCTCACCATTAAAATAGGAATATGCGAGTAGCTATTTGAGCTTCTAACGGTTTCGGTTAGTTCTCGCCCGTCCATTTCTGGCATGTTGTAGTCGGTTACTATTAAGTCGAATGATTGGTTGTTTAAGTGCTCAATAGCTTCTTTACCATTTTCGGCTTCTACTGGGGCAGGTATTCCCATACCCGCAAGTACACGAATAATGTGTTTACGCGCAAAGCGGCTGTCATCTACAACCAGCACTCTTAGCAATGTTACATCAAAATGTTCAAGGTCTACTTCTTCTTCACTAATTATATCTAGCGTGGCTTTAAGAGCGCGTGTAATAGCGGTTGCACTAAAAGGCTTTGGTAAAATGGCTAATACACCCGATTGACGTAGTTGCTCTAAATACTTTTTATTTCGCTCGCTTGATACGAGCATAAACGGTTGATGTTCGGTGCTTGGGTTTGATCTGATTTTTTGCAATAAGGTGTCGGCTGTTCCATCGGCCAAATACATTGCGCTTATTACTAAATCTGGTTGATATTTAATAAGGAGTGCTAATGTTTGCTCTTGTGTGGTTGCCGTTTCTACTTGTTTAACGCCACTATCTAATAACGATTTTATAATTATTTTTTGTTGAACGTCTGAAGGTTCTACTAATAATATTGATAAATTGGATATTGCGGTTAAATCACTCATTTATGTCTCTTATATATTATTATGTTTTTAAAGGCGATTACTTTCATTATAGAACAACATGTATAACTGGAGAGATAAAAACTTTGCAAAATTGTAAATAACATTAAATATTGCACGTTAAATGCTCATAAAATGCTTACTTTAATTGTTTTGAATGTATTCCAGTGCCGTCATTTTTTTATAGCTCACATTGGGGTGTAAAATATGAGCTGGCTCGGGGTCTACAACTTCAATGGGAATATTGTAATCGCGGGCTATTTCAATCGCCATTTGCGTAATGTTAACGCTAAACGAGGTACCCATAAATACGATTTTATCGGCGTTGCTCATACGCTTTTGCGCTTCGCTAATTCTATAAAGCTCGGTGTAGTACTCATCAAACAATAAAACAAAGGGTTTAAAAGAGTAATTAAGCTCAGGTGCTTGGCTTTGAATATTAAACACTTCAAATAAAGAGTTGTGTAAGCAGCTTTCATCAACTTCTTCCCACGGAGCTGTAAATGGGGTTACGTCATCACCTTGCTCATGAAATAAGGTCATTTGGTCAAGCCTGCCATGAATAGCAATGTAGTTTTTATTACCTGCTTTGCCATCAAGCCCATCTATGTTTTGAGTAATTAGGTTTTTGTTACTCAGCCAATGATGCACGTCGTTTGGGCCGTGGTTGCGATACGTTGCAAAGCGATGGTAATACCATGCTAAAAACTCTTTAGGGGCATTTTGATACATTGCGCGTGTTGCCATTTCCATAGGCGTATAATTTTTACTGCCTATGGTCCAATAACCGTCCTCACCTCTAAAAGTGGGAATGCCACTGGCTGCGCTTACTCCTGCGCCGGTAATGTAAAGGGTGTTCATTTTTCAACCTTATAACTGAGTACGTTAGCACTTACTTGCTGGTTATTATCAATACCGCCAACTCGGTATAAAACACCTTTGTGCTCAAGTAAACCACGGTGATCCATACTTTTTACTTTAGCCGGTGATAAAACCTGCCATTCGTTTTTATCCACACTAAAACGCCAAACATGATCACTTGCTGGTGCAGGCTTACCGTCGTAACCTATTGCGCTGTAGTTATATGGGTTATTAGAGCCTGCCATCATATAAATATTGCCATTATAGCTGCTAGCTGCCATTCGATAGTGAGCGATGCCCGTTGGATGAGGCAACGTACGCCAATCTATTTTTTGTGGATTAGTTGAATCTATTGTGCCTTTTAAGCACTGTGCTACACCTGTAAACGAGCGACGCGAATCAGGGTTAGCTTGTGTTTTAACGCCATCACAAATAACAATGGTATTCCCACTAATTGCAGCTGCCTGACCAAACACGGGTTCACCTAAAAATGGCGAGGCTTGTTGCCATGTATTATTTTGCGTGTCGTATACTTGCACTAAGTTTACGTTGCCATCGTTATGCCAACCGCTAATTAGATAAATGTAACGCGCTTTGTAGCTCAGCGCTACGCTATCGTCTACGGGTACTGGCATGCTCGCAAGATGAGTGTAAGTATCTTTTATTACGTCGTACTTATAAACGTCTGGGCTTGAAACTTCAGTATGATCTTCTGCTACCGTATAGCCGCCAAATACATAGGCGTACTCGCCTAAACCGACTGCGGTGCTAGCTAAGCGCCCTTTTAATGGCAAGCTTGAAGGCACACCAGTTTTAGATTGCCACTGTGAATCGCCAACTTTAAGCGCCCACACTTTGTTATGCACTGACGAGTGCAGCTTATCGCTGCCTAATCCCATAAAGCTTAAAAAATAGGTTTGGTTTTGTACTATAACTTTAGCAACAGCATTATTCGCAACTGGCTCAGGTAAAGCGGGAAGGCTTGCTAACGCAAGAGAAAAAAGAAGACTCATAAGGCAAGTAATTTAATAAGAATTAGTACGCTCAGATTAAATTATTTTAGCCTTATGAGCCAGTATTGTTATATCTAAATAATCAAACGTTTTTGATTAGTAATCATATTAGTAGGCAATACTAATATGCTGATTTACGTACACTCCTTTTTGCGCTTCATCAACCATTGCTGTTGCGTAATCAGTGACCAAAACTTTGCTCTCGCCTGCGTCATTAGTAAAATATGTATTGCTGCCAACACGGTAATCGCTTTCATTATCATCTGGACATAATTTGTGGACAGTTTATTTATCACGTAATTATCAGCAAACGGCAGTGCGTGCTTTCATCGACTTTTTAGCGCAGCACTGGCAAACCGATATTAAAAATATGGCGACAAGTAAGGTATTATAGTTAAGGGCGTTTTGACTATTGTTTAATCTAAGGTGGTAATTCAGCTTAGTTACTGAGGTAAGTAGGTTACGTTATCTAATCCTCGTTGTTTATTTTTATACATAGCTTGGTCGGCATATTTTATAAGTTCGTGATCTGTTTGACCGTGCTCTGGGTAGTTTGCAATACCAATACTAGGTGAAATATTTAATAGTACGTCACCTAACTTAAAGACGGCCTTAAACTCAGTGAGGACTTTATTTTTGATTCTGACAGTTTCGTGGCTAGAACTTAAATTATCTAAAATAATTAAAAATTCATCTCCGCCTAAACGCCCTACTGTATCGTAGTGTCTAACCGATGCTGAGAGCCTTTTTGCAATGGCGCATAAAAGCTTATCGCCAGTTTCGTGTCCGTGGGTGTCGTTTACTGCTTTAAAGCCATTTATGTCTATAAACAGTAAGGAAAAAAATGTGTTGTCTCTGGTTGCACTAACAATTACCTTTTCTAACTGGTCCATCAATAAAGATCGATTAGGCAGACCTGTTAACACATCGTGCCGAGCCATGTAATGGAGCTGCTCTTCCATTACTTTTCGCTCAGTTATATCGTGCGCTACTGCAATTCTTACTTGATGTTGCTCTGACCAGCGAACAGACCATAATATATGGACTACTTGACCATCTTTTCTCATCCAGCGGTTTTCGAAGCGAGGGTTTACCGTTTCGCCAGACAATAGCGAAGTTACTGCGTTATGGGTTTTATGATGATCACCTTCGTAAACATAGTTAATCATTTTTTTGCCAACAACTTCATCGGCTGTATAACCAAAAATTTGCTCAAATGCAGCACTTACAAAAACAAATGTGCCTTGTTTATCTACCACACACACGGCATCAAGCATTAAATCGAGTACTTCTTCTACATTAATCAATTCATTTTTCATCATACTCTGGTGCCTTTAAAGCAAAACCAAGCGAATTTAAGTATTCTATATACCTTTAATAAAAGCAAAGGTAATTGAAACTACACTAATAATTAATACAAAGTTAGATTAATCGTGCACGTATAATTAATATCGCCCTGCAAAAGCATGATATGCAAAGTTAAATAATCAATAACCGCAAAATACTTTGAAGTCCTTCAAAAATAGCTTAAATTTTAAATTGTAAATAACCATATAGCTCTCAGTAACTTCTATTTTTTTACTCTTTAATAAATGTACTTGTATAAAATGTATCTACTGTATTTTTTATTGTTTTATTGTTTTATTGGCCGTAGTTAAATTATTAACTACTACAACATTAGTTATTTTGATTTAATCGCATTTATACTTTTACGCTGTTAATGTATGTTAATATTGTGTGATATCACATGTATTACAAAAACAGTCATTGTTTTTGATTTTTTGATTGCGCAGGAGACTTTCGGGTGAAAATATCACAACGTTTATTTTGGCCATTACTTTTTGTGTGCCCTCTTGTAACGGCTGAGCCGTTTGAAGATGAAGACCTCGATCTTGATGCCTTAATGGGTATGGATGTGCAAGTAACTTCCGCGATGAAAAGAGCACAGTCAGCTTTCGATACAGCCTCATCAATTTATGTGCTTAGCAAAGAGCAAATAACAAAGTCTGGAGCAACCTCAGTTCCCGAAGCCCTTAAAATGGTACCTGGTTTAATTGTACGTCAGCTTGATAACAATCAATGGGCTATTTCTTCAAGAGGTATTGCTTCTCGTTTTTCAAGCAAACTGTTAGTAATGATTGACGGGCAAAGTTTATATACACCTAAATTTGCCGCAGTCTATTGGGAAACGCTAAATGTTCCTTTATACGATATTGAACGCATTGAAGTAATACGCGGGCAAGGCGGACTACTTTGGGGTAGTAACGCAAATAATGGCGTTATTAATATAATTACTAAAAACAGTATTGATACTCGCGGAGGGTACGCCAGTGTAACAACTGGTAATCAAATAAATGCAGATGCAAATCTTCGCTACGGTGGTGATATAAGTAACATCGGCAGTTACCGTGTTTATGGCCACTTAAAAGATGCCAATGAATCCAAAAAAGGTGTTTCACTGACACCTAGTGACACTACAAAACAACAATCATTTGGTATCCGAGCTGACTTTACGCCTAATGATGAATGGTCTGGATTGTTTCAAGGTACTATTACTCATTCTGATTTAGGACAAAATTATCGCGGTGTGATTGATGATACTAATGAAAACATTTCTTTCTCAGACGGCTTAGAAAGAACAGACTCTCGCGTTATGGCTCGCTTAGAAAATCGAATCTCGCCTGATGCCAATCAAATGTTACAAGTCTCTTGGCTTAAACAAAACGGTTCTCAAAAATATATAAAGGAAGATTTTGAATCTATTGATATAGATTATCAAATGAACTTTATTTATCAGTCCCTACAATTAGATTGGGGGTTGAGTTATCGATACAATAGTATTTCTTTTGAAAAAAGCGTGTTTTTAGACAGCGATAAAGACCTTGATAGCTTACAGCAATATGGCGGGCTTATTCAGGCTCAATATAACTTCATTCCAAATACACTAGACTTTATAATTGGCACTAAATTCGATCATAATGATTTAACTGGATGGGAAAACCAACCATCTGCAAGACTCGTGTATAAACCAATTGAAAACCATTTAGTATGGAGCGCTCTATCAAGAAGTGTACGAACACCCACCCTTATTGAGTTTAATGATAACTTTACAGTAAACGGTACTAAAGTTATCGAAGCGTTAGGCTCAAGCACTGGCGTAATAGCAATTGACGAGTATCGTATTGCTACATTTTTAAATGGTAACGATGACGTTAAATCAGAAAATTATACATCCTACGAATTAGGTTACCGATTTACAGATGAAAAATGGTCAGTGGACTTCTCGACTTTTCATACTGATGCTAAGCACGTTGCAGTCATTAATTTAAATACGCACGCAGATCAGTTTTTGCCCGCTCTCGCTTTTTTTCAAGCAGGGCAATTTCAGCAAGCGGCCTTAGCACTCACAACAACACAAATTGATTTAGATTTAGTATCTGTAGGGGCAACAACGACTAATGGCCTTGATGCTGTTATTTCATGGCACCCTTTAAATACACTAAGTACAGAAGTTGGTTACAGCTACACAAGGATTGATTACGACTTACCAGTAGGCACAACCCCCTCCATTGGGTTTGATTCAACGAATAGGCAGCTATTTGCTAAAGCCAATTACACACTACTTAAGAACCATAATATATTTGCGACATTGCGCGTAGAAAATTCTGATGCTTACAATACCGATAGCTACACAACTCTAGATCTTACTTGGAACTATCAAATCAATCCAAAGTGGTCAACGGCGCTTTCAGGTAAAAATTTATTTGCGGGTTCTCATATAGAATATGGAAATACTCGCGAAACTTACACAATACCTAACTATATTGATGAATGTATTACCTTTACTATTAAAGCGACATTTTAAGTTAATAAATGCTGAAATTTAAACGATCATTTCATAGCCTTATAATACTTTTTGTACTTTCACTTAGTACGAACAGTTATGCTATGGAAAAAGAATATATGTTAAAAGCAGGCTTTTTATATAACTTCGCTAGATTTGGGCAATGGCATACTTCGTTGAGTGAACAAAAAGCATTTATTTTATGTAGCCCAGACCAAAACTTCATTGATATAGCAAACGTTGCTTTGAAAAACAGAACAATTCAGGACTTACCACTTCGTAGTAAATTTATTTCATTCGAGGAATTAGCTAGTACAAAATGCAACATGCTATTCATTACATCCGATACTGTAGAGGCTTGGAACATTGCAAAACCTTTAATGCAAAATAATATAATGGTAGTAGGTGAAACCGATGTATTTATTCAAAGCGGTGGTCATATCCGATTTTTTCTATCGAGTGGAAAAATTCGCTTTGAAATTGCGCCAAAGCAACTTAAAGATGCAGGCATTACTATGAGTTCAAAAGTACTACGCCTTGCCCGCGTTGTAGATAGGTAATGCAATGAAGAAATTATTTGCACTAAATACAATAAGCAAAAAATTGTTATTCATCCTAATGAGCGTGGCACTTGTTTCTACTGCAACTGTTACTCTTGTATTCAGTGCTTATGAAATTACAAGTGCCAAAGAAGACCAAATAGAAAGCTTAGATTCTCTCTCAAAGATGCTCTCCCCAAATATAACAACAGCACTTATGTTTGATGATATAGAAGCTATTCAGGAGCTTATTAATCCAATACTGATTCGATCTGATGTTATTAGCGTAGCTGTAAATAATAAGACTGGAAAACAATTAGCAATAGCTAAATCAGAAGCAATGGAGGTTGAACATAGTATTGAAGTAAATACCCCTCTAACGCTCGACACTAACCATTATGGAGACCTACAAATACGTGCAAATGACAGCTATATTAGAGATAGAATTACTTTTTATATTAAGTTTATTTTAATTTTAATGGCTTTTACGTTTGCAGTAAGTTTACTTTTGTCTTTATTACTCAGGCGCCGATTTTTAAATCCAATACTGTATTTAGCGCAAACGGCTAATAAAATAACAACATCACATGATTACAGCTTACGTGCCAAGCTATTATCTCAAGATGAAGTGGGACAACTTACTTCTTGTTTTAACGATATGCTGCACAATATTGAGCAAAGGGAAAATTCGTTAGAAAATCAAGTAAGGCTTCGCACTAACGAACTTGAAAATGCAAATTCTCAGCTTCAACAGTATGCTTACCAAGACGGGTTAACCGATTTACCAAATAGACGGTATTTTTACGAGAAACTACAAAGCTTAGTAAGTGTTGAAGGAATGAAATTCGCCCTTATATTTATCGATTTAGATGGTTTTAAAGAGGTAAACGATAGCCTTGGCCATGACTACGGCGATTTACTATTACACCAAGTAGGAACCAGACTTCAAAGCTGTATAACAAGTAAAGATACAGTAGCTCGTTTAGGCGGAGACGAATTTACGTTGATTTTAGAGGGCGTAAGTAGTTCAGATGAGGCATCAAAAATTGCCGAAGTTGTAAAAAACAGCTTAATGCAAAGTATAAAAATAAAAAAAGAAACAGTGTATGTTACAGCAAGTATAGGTTTAACGTTTTTCCCTGCTGATGGCTTAACAGTAGAAGAGCTCGTTAAACGTGCTGATCAAGCAATGTACTTGTCTAAGAATAAAGGGCGTAATCGCTATGAGTTCTTTTCTTATGCTATTGAAGAAAAAGCTACAGAAAAGCGTCGTTTAATAGAAGAGATACGTATTGCAATCATTCAAAATCAATTTGAATTATATTACCAACCTATTTTTTCAATTGATGGAAAATCAGTACCAAAAGCTGAAGCCCTTATACGTTGGAATCACCCTACGCGAGGTCTAATAGGACCAAATGAGTTTATACCTGTAGCAGAAAAAAATGGATTAATAAACGGAATAGGGCAATGGGTTAAATCTCAAGCAATTCAAGATACCGTCCAATTTAATATTTTGAGTGAGAAAACGATTCAAATAAGTGTGAACACATCACCTCTTGAAATTGATCGTGTTGGTTGCTGGGTGGATGATTGGATTACCGCAAGCAAAAAATACCAACTTCCCGCAAATACTATTTTAATTGAAGTTACAGAAAATACATTAATGGACCCAGACTCCTCAATACAACAACAGTTAAAACGCTTAAGTACAATTAATATAGACATAGCCATTGACGACTTTGGTGTTGGATACTCTTCGCTTGCATATTTACAGCGCTTAGACATAGATATATTAAAAATAGATCGTTCATTCATTAAAGATATTGAATCAAATGATAATAGTATTGCTCTAGTTAAAGCTATTATTACCATGGCGCACAACCTAGATGTTATGGTTGTTGCTGAAGGCGTTGAGACACAAAAACAATACAACCTATTAAAGCATCTTGCTTGTGATTATATTCAGGGCTACTTCTTTTCAAAGGCTATTTCTAAAAAAGAGTTTATGGGAAAATACATAGAACAAAAAGAAGTGATCTAATTTTTGTCTATCGTGTGAACCTTTTACAATTCAACATAGAAAACCCCATAACTCTTAATTTACGTTCAATATACTTATAGCCTTACCTCAAGCTATAACCAGCGAGGGACAAGTAATTTATACTCTTTATATTGTGTAGAAAAACGATGGGTCAAATGAGCTTCCTCAACTAAAGTTTGTCTATATATAGCAATTAAACCAACCACTAAGCAGATCAAACTAAATATACTAGGTAAGGCTAAAAAGAAACCTACTTGTGCTGCTACGATACCTAAATACATCGGATTTCTAGAATATTCATATAACCCAGAGGTTTTAAGCTCATGCGGTCCTTTAGGATCAATTCCTGATCGCCAAAGCTCAGACATATGGAAATGTACAAACATCGTCAAAATAAAACCCGCACTTAATAAAATATCGCCAAACAATACTCCTGGCCAGCCATTAAATATCGAAAACAGACCCAAATAACTATCTAACTCAGGTACAAACACTCTCACTACACATACAAACCAAATAGCAGCTCTGAAAAACTTAAAAACCATATGGTTCCACCAACTAGAACAAAATTTATCTCCTGGATAAACAACGCCAGATGGTGTGTTTCTATTTTTATAAATAATTCTAAATGTATAAAACCCCGCAACAAAAGTATAAAAAATAGCTAAGTAAATACGTGTAAATTCAACTAGCGAAGTAGAGTCATCTAAAAATGTTTCATAGTGCATTTAGTTACAGCTCACAATCATTATTGGTGATAATTTTAAAACAACTAACTCAAAAAATTCTAGTTATATAGTCATGAAATTATATTAGTATTCATTGCCTTTATAAACAAGTTAAGTCAGTAGTTTGTTAATGGCTAGTCATTAACTCATACCATTAATTTAAAAATAACTTTAATTTATGAGAATCTCATACTTTTTATGTAATACCAATCTGCTTATATATTTTATATCGATATTATTCACTCATATTTTCCTTTCTATAGACGCAAAAAAGCCCAAATTGTTAGATACGGACCTTCTACAATGTGAAGTCGGTGCGCTACGCAATAGAAGCTATTATACACAACGGTAAAGGACAACAGTGAAATGCTACATACTTATCGGCGTGCAGAGATATTGAGTGATTAAACATAATTTTAGCGTCAGGAGTCACTACGCCCGCCCGACCTACGTGATGGGTGTTGCTGTGAGTGTGTGTTAATTGCGCGTTTTCACTTTTCTGCAGACGTAAAAAAACCAAAATCGTTAGACTCGGGCTTTCTACAATTTGAAGTCGGTGCGCTACGCAGTAGGATGTAGTAGTGCCCACAGCGGTAAAAAGTCACCTAGCAAATGCTACATACTTATCGGCGTGCAGAGATATTGAGTGATTTTGGTGTGATTAAACATAACTTTAGCGCCAGGAGTCACTACGCTCGCCCGGCCTACGTGATGGATGTTGATGTGAGTGTCTATTAATTGCGCGCATTTTATTTTTCTACAGACGTAAAAAAGCCCGAATCGTTAGATTCGGGCTTTCTACAATTTGAAGCCTGGTAATGTCCTACTTTCACATAGCAAATGCTACACTATCATCGGCGCTGTTTCGTTTCACTACTGAGTTCGGCATGG